>JAFVRQ010000065.1 GCA_017504245.1 Clostridia bacterium
ATCGGCAGAATTGTTAGCATTAAAGAGGAAACCTGCGTTATCGAAACAAGCAGAGACGGCACAAAAATCCGCATTCTCAAAACTGCAGTTCGCAACGTTGACGTTAAAGCTGAAGACGCAAGATAATTTAACGAATAAAAAACAACGTCGATAATTTCGGCGTTGTTTTTTGTTTGTGAATACATATATATTGGGATTTAGCGAATAGTTACAAAGAAAAGGAATGTCACTTTTTTGAAAAAAAGAACGAAAAATCCTTACATAAACTAACTTTAACTCCCCTATAAATCAAAATTTGAACCTTTCATATTTTCGCGCATATTTGCATAGATTATATAAAAACCTTGCTAAATTCGGAGGGAAATATGAAAAATCAGAGAACAGTTCATAAATCGGTTAGAAAAAACACACTAAAAAAGGACAGCGCGATGGACAAAACCTTAAAATCGTCCTTTCTCGGCATACTCGTTACCGTTGGTGTTGGATTTGCATTGATGTTTGCAAGCACGGCGGCGGCATTACTGACCGATGACCCCACCGCATTCGTCACACCCGTGGGCTGCGTTTTGCCGTTCGTGTGCGCAATTTTAGGCGGATTTGTCTGCTCAAAGCTAAATAAAAGCTCACCCTATCTTGTGTCTCTGCTATGCGGTGGCGGAGTGGTTTTGCTTTCGTTAGTCACATCCTTTCTTCTTCCCCACTCACTTTCAACGGGAACGAATATCGGCACGCGCCTGCTGCTTAACGCACTCACCCTCGCCACCTTTCCGCTTGGAACTCTGCTAAGCATAAAGACATCAAATAGCAATAAACCCAAGCGCAAGAAAAGAAGATAGAAAAAGCACGTCTCAATTTTTGAGACGTGCTGGTTTTTATTTAGTAATTCCTCTTATAGTCATTTTACCGTTTGTGCATATAACGTAGTGAATGTTAACGCGTTTAAATAATTCGGAATTTTTCTGTAATTTTCTCCATTCCGCCTTGGTTCCTTGATAATTAAATGTCATTGTTTTATCAAATGCCCACTTTTCTATCGTTTTTACAGATTTAGGAATTGTAATTTCATTCAAATTGCTACAACCAGCAAACGCGTGACTGCGAATAATCTCAATATTTCCCTTAAACACAATAGTTGATAAATTAACACAATGTTGAAATGCATTATAAGAGATTTCAGTAATTCCTTTTCCTAATATTACACTTTCAAGCGAACTGCATCCTGCCAATATTCTCGAATCTATAAATGTAACACTATCTGGTATCTCAATAGTTTTAAGCTTTTCACAGTGAAAAAATGCACCGTCGCCAATACTATTAACTCCATTTTCTATAGTAATTTCTTCAAATGAAGTGGTTCTTCTATCTCCAAATCCGTTCGAAAATGCATATTTTTCGATAGTTTTAACACTCGACGGTATAGTTACTTTTTTTAGATTATTTACTTCGGAAAAAGCATAAGAAGCAATATTTTCAACCGTAGAAGGAATTACAAAAGCATCGATACTTTTGCCTTGCGCATATTTATATAGGGTTTTATAATCCTTTGAATATAGATTTCCTTCAAGTGAAGCATACGTAGAATTTGATGAATCAACAATGATACTTTCAAGATTAGGGCAATCTCTTAATGCATTAACGTCAATTTCCTTTACATGTTGGGGAATAAAAATCTCAAAAACGGAACAATTGCCAATCATCTTATCCTCTATTTTTTTCAATCCATCGCCAAAAACTATTTTTTCAATAGATAATACATTATCAAAAAGATTATCACCGTAGTAGGTTACACTATTGGGAAATGTTATCTCTTTAAGATTAGACATATTTGTAAATGCCCTATCTCCTATTTTGTACACACTACCGGAAATATTAATTTCCTCCAATCCACTAAACGCAAATGCATAATCCCATATTATGCGAACGGTTTCGGGAACTGCAAATAAAATAGATTGACAATTAGGTGTATAAGCAATCAACTCAGTCATGTAAATATTATATAGAGCTTCGTTTTCAACGCAATAATGTCGATTTTCAGAATCAACGGTAATACTTTTTAGATTCTGACATCCGGCTACAAAGTTTTCTCCGATAGAGATCACATTCTTTGGAATATGTATTTCAAAAAGCGAAGAACATTCCAAAAACACGCCATCCCTAATTATTTCCGTGGATTCAGGTAAATCAAAATATTTTAACGAAACGCAATGTGCAAATGCATATTCTGATATTAGTTTTAGTCCACCATTAATCACATCATTTTCGAGTGATGTGGAATTTTGAAATGTATTTTCATCAATAGCTTCCAAGTTAGTGGAAAAGGTTACGCTAACCAATCCTGAACAACCGTAAAATGCCCCCGCGTTAATTTTCTGTAAAGAATTAGGTATCACTATTTGATGAAGAGAAGCACAATTTTCAAACGCCCGCTCCCCAATGTAATCTAAGCCTTCAGGCAAGTTAATTTCCTTAAGAGCAACGCATCCCGCAAAAGCATTATCTCCAATCCCCTTAACCGAATCGGGAATAGACACGTTTTTCAAAATTTCGCATTCCTCAAAAAGCCCGTCGGGGATATATTCCATACCCTCGGATAATACCACGGTAAGATCTGCTTCCCTTCCGTAGTTAGAATTGCTAAAAATCCCATCTGCCTCTTTAAGAGTGCTGGGAAGCACGATATAATTAAGAGAATAGCAATCCAAAAATGCATTCGAGGCAATGGTCTCAATGCCCTCCGATAAATTAACCTCTACAAGCGAGGTACATCCTGCAAACGCAGCTGCGGGAATTGTTTTAACTCCACCGGGAATAGTAACGGATTTAAGCTTTTCGCATCCTGCAAAGGCATTGTTTGCAATTATCTTCGTGTCAGGGTGAAGTGTGCAAGAGGTTACGTCGGTATCGTGTTCAACGTATACAGGAGGTGGCAAGCCCTCTTTTTCAGGATCATTAACTCCCTCGTCAAGCTTATAGCTCATCTCCTCGGCATAATCCACCGCCTTCACCTTGATAAAGGCAAAATATGGATTATCCGCAGTGCCAAGATAAAGACCGTTATCGTACTCATTATATTTTAGTTTTTTAGATGCATAATCATAAAAACTACTATCCACCCTCTCAATAGTTTCGGGTAAAATAAGCGTTTCGTATCCACCAAACAAATCCTCAAATAAAGCTTTTCTGTCATCAAGAACGGTTACGGTATGCCCATTTACCTGCGCAGGAATAACAACGTTCTTCCCCGCCTTGTTTGAAATGTCGTTAACGCTACAATAGTTAGACCCCATATAATAGCTTATTCCGTTTTCTTCGTATATGCTCTTACTTTTAACAGTACAAGAAACGCAAAACAAGAGTGAGATTGTTATCAAAATTATAGCTATCAATTTTGCCATAGTATGTTTCATAAATTTTCCTCCTATAACAGTAATAATGTATTGCTTATCCTATTTACTTTCAAAAACGCCATCATTACAGGTCACAATAAAATCCCAGTTACCGTAATAGTTACCATACAAGGCGTTCCATTCCTCAACACTTCCATCATAAATTATCTCTTCTACCTGAGAGTTATAAAAAGCAAAGGGAGATATTTCCTTTAAAGTGTTGGATAAGGAAATCGAGGTGAGTGAGGAACAATCAGAAAATGCCGAATCACCTATATACTCTATATTTTCAGACATCTTGATATACTCAAGAGCGATACAATACTCAAATGCCTCGTTACCTATTCTCTTAACAGAATCAGGGATAACTATCGACTTCAAGGTTGTGCAGCAGCTAAAAATTCCGTTGGGAATAGCTTCCATACCATCTGCTAAAATGACCTCAAGCGTTACGGTTGCATCTGTCCAATAAGTAACTATTCTTTTGGCTTCTTTAAGCGTACTTGGAAGTGAAAGTGAAGCAAGAGAATAGCAATTTACAAACGCATCCTCTCCTATCACCTCAACGCCTTCTTCAATTATCACGTTTTCAAGTGAATCACATCCTGCAAAGGCATATTCCGGAATACGCTTAATACCACCGGGGATAACTATGCTTTTTAGCTTATGACACCCGGAAAATGCTTGGTCTGCCATAATCTTTGTGTCAGGATGAATCACACAACTTATTATATCAGACCCCCACACATCGTAGGGCATTGAATCTTCCATTCCCTTGATAACGTCATTTACTCCACCGTCTAAAATGTAACTCATTTCCTCAACAGCTTCAATATATTTTGGCTTTATAAATGCAAAATAGGGATTATCCGCAGTGCCGAGATAAAGACCGTTATCATATTCATTGAATTTAAGCCCTTTAGGAGCCTCCACATAAACGGAACTACCTATTCTTTCGATAGTGTCGGGCAAAATCACGGTTTCAAGATTACTAAGCGAATTAAACATTGCATCAACGCCCCATATAGCCGTAACGGATTTTCCGTTCACAGTATCGGGAATGACAACGTTTTTTCCCGCGGCAATCGATATTCCGCTTACCGCATAGGTGTCTGTGAGTTTATTATAAGAATAATTAATCTTGTCAACCACAGGTGTTTTGGCAATTTGTTCTGTACAACCGCAAAACAAAACCGCAATCAAAACAAGAATAACCAATGTTAAATTAATCTTAGTCATATATATTTCCTCCCTCGGTGCTTATATTAAAAATTATAGCACCCTACATATATATAGTCAAGAAAATTTCAAAAAAGTGTAAAGAAAAACGAAAAAAGTGCCTATTTTTTTAAAATAAGCACCATTTTTTATAAATTATAGATTTTTTCCGCATTTTTATAGGTGATTTCAGCAATTTCCTCAGGAGCTTTGCCAAAAACGGAGGCGATCATATTGACAGTATATTCAAGATTGCCCGAATGATTCATCTTTCCGCGGTTGGGGTGGGGCGCAAGATGGGGTGCATCGGTTTCGATAAGCAATCTGTCAAGCGGAATGCTTGCAAGCACCTCGCGAACACGACTCGCATTTTTGAACGTCACAACACCCGAAAACGAGATGTACCAACCTCTCTTTATAAGCTCGCGCGCCATTTCAATCAAACCGCTATAGCTATGGAAAATCCCCACAACGTTCGAATATTTAATAGCCATCTCAAAGCAATCGCCGTGTGCTTCCCTATCGTGAATTATCACGGGCAAGCCGTATTTTTCTGCCATCTGCATCTGCGCTTCAAAAACGCATCTCTGCTTTGCCTTTACCTCGTCAGTAAGATCTTCAAGGTGATAATCAAACCCGATTTCGCCAATAGCCACGATCTTATTCTCTTTTCTTCTCGCCTCGTCGCAAACGGATGCCTCAATCTCGCAAAGAGCCTCATCAATATCATCAATATAAAGACAATCCTCGGGATGAATGCCCGACGAAACGTACATTTTTTCATATTTCTGCGCCTGCTTTATGCACTCCTTGAGATTTTCGGGATTGGTTGCAATATTCACTATCGCACCAACGTTTTCAGAGAAAATCTTCTCAAGAAGTGCATCTGCACCGCCCTCATATTCGTTAAACCACGCATCAAAATAATGCGCGTGTGAATCAAAATATTTCATATTTTTCACCTTTTAAGTTAGTTTAAGTAGGGGGTTCGTTCTTTTTGAAAAAAGAACCAAAAACTTTTTAATCATTTGGTATTAATTTATGCCTCGCAAATCGTGTCAACGAGTTGACGCAAGACGATTTTCTCGGTGTTGGCAGGCACCTCGAAAATCTGTGATTTGCTACTAAAAGTATAGCCATATTGCTAACAAAACGGATATAGTTTTAAAAAGTAAATTTTGAAAATCAAGCTCAAAAGAGATTGATTTTCGTAGTTTTGGAAGTGCGATACCCTCCATCGTGCTCGCGCGTAAGGATGGTATCGTGCTTTCAAAACCGATAATTTGTTCAAAACAAATTATCGAAAATTTACGAAGAGTCTGCACAAGCCCACGATTAAAAGTTTTTGCCAAGCTTTTTTCAAAAAGCGGAAATCTTAACTTTGTAACTTTTTACTTTTCAAACAAAGGGGAGAAAAATCTCCCCTTTAATATTATCTAATTCTCTCACCAAGAGGAGTTTCGGGGTCGAGGAATACAACTCTAACCTGTTCTTCGCCGGAAGCCAAGATCATACCGTTTGACTCAATTCCGCAGAGGGTTGCGGGCTTCAAGTTTGTAACGAGCACAACCTTTTTGCCGATAAGCTGGTCGGGAGTATAGAACTTCGCAATACCGGAAACAACCTGACGTTGCTCATAACCGAGATCAACCTTGAGTTTAAGAAGCTTCTTTGCCTTCGGAACGGGCTCGCATTCAAGAATTTTAGCCACGCGAAGCTCAACAGCCATAAAATCCTCAATTCCGATAAGCGCAAGGCCCTCGGGCTTTTCGATTTTGGGCTCTTCGGGAGCGGGAGCAAATCTTGCCTTTCTCTTTTCTTCAAGCTCGGCAAGCTTCTTTTCCTCGTCAACGCGAGCGAAAAGCACCTTTGAGTCGCAAACGCACTTGCCTGCTTCAATTCCGCAGAATTTATCAAGTGTGCCGATGCTGTCAAGGTCGCACTTGTCAGTTCCAAGCTCTGCAAAGATTTCCTCACTTGTTGCAGGAACGAAAGGAGCAAGCATACAAGCACCCCAACGGATCGTTTCAAGAAGGTTATAAAGAACAGTACCAAGGCGTTCTCTCTTGCTTTCATCCTTCGCAAGCACCCAAGGAGTTGTTTCATCGATATACTTATTCGCTCTTGAGAACATATCAAAAACAGCCTCAAGTGCATCTGCAAGGTGGAAATCGTCCATCTTTGCGATATATGACTCATATGCCTTAACACAAGCCGCCTTCAATTCATCGTCAAGCGCATCGGGAGAGGTGGGAGCAAGTACTTCCTTTGCAAAATACTTCTTCTCCATATCAAGAGTTCTCTTAACAAGATTACCGAGATTGTTAACAAGGTCGGTGTTATATCTCTTAATCACCGCTTCGTAAGTGATTGAGCCGTCATTTGCATAGGGCATTTCGGAGAGCGCGTAGTAACGAACCGCGTCAACGGAGAATTCGTCGGCAAGCTCGTCGGCATAAATTACGTTGCCCTTTGACTTTGACATCTTATCCATACCGAAGTTGAACCAAGGATGTCCAAACACCTTCTTGGGAAGCGGAATATCAAGCGCCATAAGGAAGATGGGCCAATAAATCGTGTGGAAACGAAGAATATCCTTACCGATAACGTGAACGTCGCAGGGCCACCACTTTTTGAAGCTCTCGCTCTGCTCGTCAAAGGACTTGTCGGGATCGAATCCGATAGCCGTGATATAGTTTGAAAGCGCGTCGAGCCAAACGTAAGTAACGTGCTTCGCATCGAAATCAACGGGAATGCCCCAAGAGAACGAGGTACGCGAAACGCAAAGGTCCTGAAGACCGCCCTCGACTTTAAGGAAGTTGTTAACCATTTCCTTCTTTCTCGATTCGGGCTGAATGAATTCGGGATTTGCCTCAATGTGAGCAAGAAGCTTGTCCGCGTATTTGCTCATCTTGAAGAAATACGCTTCCTCCTCTGCTCTCTTTACCTCTCGTCCGCAGTCGGGACACTTTCCGTCAACCGCCTGAGTTTCGGTAAAGAAGGACTCACAGGGAGTACAGTACCAGCCCTCGTATTTGCCCTTGTATATATCGCCTTTGTCATAGAATTTCTTAAACATCTTCTGAACGGCGCGCTCGTGATAATCGTCGGTTGTGCGGATAAAGTAGTCATAGGACGTGTTCATCTTGTCCCAAACTCCCTTAATCTCACCTGCCACACCGTCAACGTATGCCTTGGGTGTGATGCCCGCCTCTTTTGCAAGGTCCTCAATCTTCTGACCGTGCTCGTCAGTACCCGTGCAGAAGAAAACGTCAAAGCCGCGAGCTCTCTTGTAACGAGCAACTGCATCGGTCATAATAACCTCATAAGTATTGCCAAAGTGTGGCTTGCGCGATGCGTATGCAATCGCTGTTGTAATGTAATATTTTGGTTTGTTTGTCATATTTATCTCCTTCTCCTTTGCGAATGGGCAAAGGGATTGTATTTTAAATAGTTAGTTAAAGCAAAACCGCTCAAGACGGAAACTCCCAAAGCTCATAAATGTCACTTCGGGGAACCCCTAAGCCGCTTGGGCTTCCGCTTTTGTAAAAGCGGAGCAAAACAATCGCATTGGTTTGCTCTGACTCGACGTAAATTTTTGAGTATTTCTTGCGAAATACTCAGTTTTGAAACCTCAATCCTACCCTTATGTACAAGTACATCGGTCAGTATTGCGTTTTCAAAACTACGAAACCCCCTCTTGACAGAGTGATTTTCTAAAATTAACTTTGTTAAACTATAGCCGTTTTGATAGTAATATGGCTACGCACTCAGTAGCAAATTAGATTTTTCGAACAAGTGAGAAAAATCATCAGTTCCAACTCGTTGGAACAATTTGCGCGCCTTTTATTCATCAAAAGCGAATAAAAGCTTTTTGGTTCTTTTTCTCGAAAAAGAACCATATATTTATCCTTGTAACTTATTTTCCCCAACGGCGCAAGATTTCGTCAACAACGAGACGCGTTGCGAACTCTATTGAATCCGCCTCGATAGTACAAGCCGCCGCCTTTGCGTGTCCGCCGCCGCCAAAATGCTTTGCAACGTTAGAAACGTCAAAGGAGCAGGACGAACGAAGCGAAATTCTAAACGAACGGTATGCGGTGGATTGGCGAACGCTCATCGCGATCTTAACTCCGTCAACCGCACGCGCAACGTCAACGAGCGTTTCAAGATGCTCGTCCTCAACCTCAAGCTTCTGCTTCAGCTCAAACGGGAAAAGCACCGCCGCGATTTTGCGATTATGGAAAAATTTCATATTCTGAAAGCCCGCGGATTCAGCAGCAAGCATTTTTTCGCTCTTACAATCAAAAAGCTTGTGATTTATTTCCGCCGCATCAACCCCGGCAGAAATCAGTTCCGCCGCGCAAAGATGCGTGTGTGGAGAAACATTTGAATACTTAAAGCATCCCGTATCGGAGCTTAACGCCGCATAAATCAGGTCGTAAGCATCGCACGGAATTTCCTTGAGCTCACCCATTTCAACGAGCCTTGAAGCAATTTCATAAACAATCTCACCCGTTGCGGCATAATCTGATCGAATATAGTTATCCGCATAACGAATGCCGTTTTCGTGGTGGTCTATCATAAGGTCAACCCTGCCCTCAAATAGCTTTTGAAGATTACCCATCTGCGCAGGGCTTGCCGTATCAAGAGTAATAACTCTTTCAAATTCAAAGCTTTGGTCAATATTCTCAAATTTTGCGCTTCTTTGATGCTTTTCTGTAAGAAAGGCAAGGCGTGATGGTATCTCTTGTTCGCACGTACAAAGCACCTCGGTGCCCATCGCCTCAAGCACGAGCTTTAGTGCAAACGAAGCTCCAATTGCATCTGCGTCGGGGCGAACGTGGAACAAAATAAGCGTATTCTTTCTATCACTCAACAAGCGACAAACGTCGTCAAGCTTATATTCTCTGTATTCTCGCATTATTCTTCACCGCCGTCTTCTTCAAAATCCTCGGAAAACGTGATGCTATTGAGCAATTTTGAAATGTGCGCGCCGTGAGCCACGCTATCGTCAAGTATAAAGGTAAGCTCGGGAGTGATACGGAGATTCAATCTCTGCGCAATCTGGCTTCTGATGTAACCCGAAGCCGCCTTGAGCCCCTTTGCCACTTCCTTCTTCTCGCCCATAAGAGAGCTGTAATATATTTTTGCATATTTGAGGTCTGGCGTTACGTCAACCGCAGTGACGGACACAAATGCGCCGCTAACTCTCGGGTCTTTAACGTCACGAAGAATGGAAGCAAGCTCCTTCTGAACCTCATCGTTTATTCTTCCTCTGCGATAATTTGCCATTTTTTCACCTTCCTTCTGTCGCTGCGGAGCACCGTCTCGCTCCAATCAACGCAATTTTACACAATAATTCATATTAGTATAACATAAATAAAGAAAATTATCAATACTTCATTGCGTATTTTTGAGAAAACTTTTCAAATTTTGATTTATCGGGAAGTTACAAAAATAAAAATGTTGTTCTTTTTTGAAAAAAAGAACCAAAAAACTTTTATGGAGCTTCGCGGTGTGTAGCCGTGAAGTTAGCAAAAACTCCACCAGACTTCGCGCAAATCGTGATGTTTGGCGATGTCAAACATCACATAATGATTTTGCTCACACGTTCACAAAATCTATGATTTGCTACTCTGCACGTAGCCATATTGCCACCCAAACGGCTACGCACAACCAAAGTAAATTTTAGAAAATCAAACCACAGGTTTGATTTTCGTAGTACGAATAATAAAATATCCGTCGAAAACTCGTTTTCGTAAGGATATTTTGTTATTAGTACCACCAATTCGCTCGCGAATTGCGAAAATTTACGCAAACCACCGCAAACCCACTTATCGTTTTGCTCCGCTTTTTCAAAAGCGGAAGCCCAAGCGGCTTGAGCGGTCCTATTTTAACTAACTTCTCCACGATAAATCACAAATTACCATCAAAAAAGCACCCACCTTAGTGAGTGCTTAAAACCAATGAAGTATTTACTTTTTCTTAACGGGAATCCAAATTTCTCCCACGGTTTCGGAAATATAAAACTCAAGATTATAGTTGCCTGCAAGCTCATATTCCTTGCAATTAGGCAACCATTCCGTCCAAATTTGCGTGTTCACGGTTTGAAGCGCCTCGGGACATTCTCCTTCATAGCGGAACACCGCCCAAGTGCCTTCGGGAATAGTCTTTGTAATGCAACCATCGGCCACATCGTTCCAAGGGAAATAGAGGTCGGCAATCAAATAATCAAATTCTTTGCCATCGCCGTCAATACAAACTCCAAACATACCGCGAATGATCTCGCCGCCACCGGTTGCGTAATGCTCGCTCCAAAACTTCGGAATTTCAACGTAAGATGTTTCCGCATTGAATTTTCTGCACTTGCCCATCACGGTGAATGCCGATTTTTCAACAATTTTGTAATTCATAAAAGTACCGCCTTTCGTTGTCAAATTAATAACAAGTGGCGCAAAGCTTTTAATTCTTGCACCCTTTTCTTTTGCAGATGACGGTGATATTCCGTGAAATTTAGTGAACGCTCTCGCGAAGCTATCGGGAGAATCGTAGCAATATTTTAGCGCTACGTCAATCACCTTAACATCGGAGCGCGAAAGCTCCTCTGCCGCACGCGATAACCTTCGATTTCTTATGTATTCACCAACGGTCAACCCACACGTAGCATTGAACACTCTTTGAAAATAAAACGGTGAAAGATAAGCTCTTGCAGCAATTTTCGAAATTTCAAGCCCCTCGCACAAATTTTCTTCAATGTAGTCAATGGCATTCTGTAATCCGCGCGTCAATTCGTTCATTATTTCACTTCCCTTCGTCTGCAGAAAGTATTATAGCACGAAAATCAAAATCCCTCCCGACTTTTTGTGCTTTGTTAAGGAGATATTTATATTCGACCGAAAAAATAGTATATAGCGTTAAATTGGGATTTAGCGGTGAGAAGTTACAAAGAAAAAGAATTGTCACTTTTTTGAAAAAAAGCCCCGCGAACCCCCAAAACTGCGCACGCTCGTTTCGGGGAACCCCTGACACAAAAAAACTTTTAAAACGCTACGCCTAATAGCCGTATGGTCTGTGCTAATTCCACAGACCTCGCGCAAATACGCCACGCGTAAAATTGGGCGGTTAAGTAAAATTTGAGTGGCGTGCCAATCAAATTACTTGCCGTCTTGTGACGTCATTTTGCGAGCAAAAAC
>JAFVRQ010000066.1 GCA_017504245.1 Clostridia bacterium
ACTTACATTGACGTTCAGGGCGAGATGTTCATCCGAAAGTGGTTGTGACTATTTGATAATTTATATCAATGGTAGTTCAAGCGCCACTGTTCAAACCAGCTCTTCTTATCAGAACTTCACATATAATCTCAATACAGGCGATACAATTACATTCAGATATCGCAAGGACGGAAGTGTTCATAGCGGTGATGACTGTGCGTACATTGCAGACCTCTTCTTTGCTTCCAATTCGATAACCGAAAGCACTGCAGTTGCAAACGGTGTTGACGGTTACTATTACGCAGCGGGCGAGAGCATGGTATTGAACGTTGAGTACGGCGCGGAATATACGTTGCTCACACCCACAAGACCCGGTTATACCTTTGGTGGTTGGTTTGATGCAAATGGAACACAGTATACAAGCGGAACGTGGACGGGAACATCCGATATAACACTTACTGCAGCTTGGACACCAAATAATTACACAATTACTCTTAACGGTAATGGTGCAACATTGGATTCAACGTCAGTGACTGCAACATACGGTTCTGCGTATGCATTGCCTACACCCACAAGAACAGGTTATACCTTTGCAGGTTGGCTTGATGCAAATGGAAATCAGGTAACTGACGGCACTTGGACAGGGCTTGCAGATCTTGCTCTTACTGCTTCTTGGACGGCAAATTCCTACAACATTACTCTTGGTGGTGCTCCTCTGGATAAAACGATAACACTTGATCAAAACTATGAAGGATCAACTCCCACAACAATTACGTTGACAGGCGGAAGTGTATTGAATTATCCTACAACTATTCCTACAAGAACAGGATATTACTTTACCGGTTGGTATACGGATAGTGCTTGTACAACAAAATACACATTTAGTGGCGATATCACAAGCGATATGACACTTTATGCGGGTTGGGCTACACAGTATTCATCTTACGTTAATACTAACACTGTAATTTATCCTGCAAGCTACGATTCAAGCAATCCATATAGTATGTACACAAGTAGTACAAATTCCTCTTCTCAGAACTACATTTATTTTGTAGCGAACGAAAGCGGATCACATACTATATATTTCAAAAACGGCAGTTCAAGCTCTTCTTATAGAAACTATATTGGTGTAACTAATATAACTGCTAATACTACTATCTATAGCACAACGAGAATCAGCAATACATCCTATTCTGCAATTACATTTGATTGTAATGCGGGAGATGTGATT
The DNA here is from genome assembly GCA_017504245.1 of Clostridia bacterium. Taxonomy (GTDB): domain Bacteria; phylum Bacillota; class Clostridia; order Oscillospirales; family CAG-272; genus RGIG4608. The sequence goes on from JAFVRQ010000066.1 coordinate 1,211, forward strand.
GTGATTAACACATATAGATATAGTAATTCTGAGTACGTATATTTCTATTTTGAAGGATTTGGAGCAAATACAAGTACTGCGACAAACGCAATAGCGGACGGTACTTTGGCAGTAACATATAACTCTGCGTATACGTTGCCCACACCTACAAGACCCGGTTATACCTTTGTAGGTTGGTTTGACGAAAACGGAAGTCAGGTAACAGATGGAACTTGGACAGGTGTTGCAGATCTTACTCTTTCTGCTTCTTGGACGGCACTTAGCTATAACGTAACGCTTGACGCGAACGGCGGTACGGTTTCCTCCACAAGTCAGACAGTTACATACGATACAACATGGACATTGCCAACACCCACAAAGACGGGTTATACATTTAATGGTTGGTTTACATCCGACGGTACTCGTATAACTGACGGAACATGGAATTATACAACCGACCTTGCACTTGTTGCAAGTTGGTCCATTGTTAGAAATACAATTACTCTTGACGGTAATGGTTTCACATTGGATTCAACAACTATCACCGCGACATATGGTGAAAGCTATACGTTGCCCACACCTACACGAACGGGGTATACATTTAACGGTTGGTTCTTGGCTGACGGTACAAAGGTTGAGAATGGAACGTGGGCAGGAACTGCAGACATTACACTCATAGCTTCTTGGACTCCGTTTACTAACACACTTACCTTTAATCCTAACGGCGCGACAATGGATACTACATCTATGACAGTAACATATGATGCAGCATTCACATTGCCCACACCTACAAGGGTGGGTTATACCCTTACAGGTTGGTTTATGCCTGACGGAACACAGATTGAAAGTGGTACTTGGACAGGTCTTTCCAATCTTACACTTACTGCAAGATGGACGGCAAATACATATAATATTACCTTTACAGATGTAGTATTTAACGTGACCGTAACTTACGATTACAATTATGAGGGCTCAACACCTACAAAAGTAAATTTGACAAACGGTCAGACATTGTCCTATCCCACAGTTCCTACAAGAAGCGGTTATGCGTTCACAGGCTGGTTCACCGATAGTGCTTGTACAACAAGATACACATTTAGCGGTGACCTCTTGGCTGATATGACACTTTATGCAGGTTGGTATGAAATGAGCACTACAGGATATGCTTCATATTTTGTGGGTTCACCTACATCGTATAATTCTTCAAACTATTATAGTGTGTCTAATGGTTCTACATCTTCTTACACATATGTTTATTTGATTGCTAAAGAAACAGGAACTCATACAATTTACTATAGATCATCATCTTCTTCCGGCATAAATTACGGTAGCTATATTGAAATCGACAACTTGACTACAAACACACAGATCAAGTCAAACGATGTATATTATTCTACAAGCTACAGTAGCGTTTCCTTTGAGTGTAATGAAAATGATATTATAGTTATTTCAATCAAGAGATATTCTAATAGCGCAAACGTACGTATGTATTTTGCAGGATTTACAACTCCAACAAGTACAGCTTCTGTTCCTACAAACAACTATGTTGCGGGATATAATGATACTCAAACCGTAACTTATGATGCGGCATTTACATTGCCCACACCTACAAGACTTGGTTACACGTTCAGTGGCTGGGTGAAGAAGGATGGAACTGCTTTCACAGCGGGTACTTGGACAGGAAACGAGAACATTTCTCTTGCTGCTACTTGGACCGCCAATACTTACACGGTAACGTTAGGAACCAATGGCGGAACTGTTGATTCAACAACAATTTCAGTTGTTTACGGTAACAAATACACATTGCCCACACCCACAAGAACGGGTTACACATTTGACGGTTGGTATTCTGATGCGGCATTGACAACGGCTTACGTTGTTGGAAGCACGCTTAGTGAAAACGTTACGGTTTATGCTTCTTGGAAAGAAGAGAACAAACCAATTGACTTTACTTACACCAGCTCCTCTTCTGCCGTAACTATTACCGAATATAAAGGAACTGATACAACAGTTAAAATTCCCGAATATATCGGTGGTCTTCCTGTAACCACTATTGGCAGCTCCGCATTCTCGGGATGCTCAACTATCACAAGTATTGATATTCCCGGTACTGTTACAACAATTAATTCTTCAGCATTTAAGGATTGCTCGGCTATTACAAGTATTGTTGTTCCTGATTCCGTAACAAGTATTGGTTTTGGTGCTTTTAATGGTTTGAATAACTTGAAAGAAATAACACTTCCGTTCGTCGGTAAATCAATGGACGAGACTACTGATAGATGGACTCCTTTTGGTTATATTTTTGGTGATTCAACGCCAAATGACGACAATATGGATAGTTCCTCTACAAAATATCTGACGAGTAGTGACAAAGGATACACTTCACAGATTCCGCACACTAGTGATAAATGGTTCTTCTACGCAATTCCTCAAACGTTAACCAAGGTAACAATTACAAAACAAACCAATATTCCTAAATATGCGTTTAAGAATTGCGATTTGATCGAAGAAATACTTCTCCCCGAGAATGTTACCTCCATTGGAGAATATGTATTCGAAAATTGTAGCAGTTTAAAACATTTAAACAGTTCAATTGACGGAGTATTTACTATTCCAGAAAACATATCGGTAATTGAAGCTTATGCGTTTTATGGTTGTTCTGCACTTAAAAGTATAGAATTGCCCGAAACACTTACTACTATCGGTAATTATGCATTCTATAACTGTACATCACTTGAAAGTATAGAATTTTCTGAAGCACTTACTACAATCGGCAGTTATGCATTCAAAAATTGTACATCACTTACTAGTATTGAAGTTCCTGATTCTGTAACAAGCATTGGTGTGGGTGCGTTTGGTGGTTGTTCTTCTCTTGCAAGTATGACACTTCCGTTTGTTGGCGGATATAAATCTGCAACAAGCTCAAGTTCTTCAACGGTGTTTGGTTACATTTTTGGAACAAATAGTTATACCGGTGGAGAATCAACAACACAATATTATAATTCTTCTTATAGTAGTACATACTATATTCCCACATTACTTAAATCTGTAACAATTACAGGCGGTAATATTTATTACGGTGCATTTTATAATTGTAGCAAACTTACAAGTATTACGCTTGGTGAAGAAATAACAAGCGTTGGTGAAAGAGCATTCTATGGTTGTTCTGCACTTGAAAGTGTAGAGTTACCCGAAACACTTACTACTATCGGTAATTATGTATTCTATAACTGTACATCACTTGAAAGTATAGAATTTTCTGAAGCACTTACTACAATCGGCAGTTATGCGTTTTGTGGTTGTTCTGCACTTGAAAGTATAGAATTTCCCGAAACACTTACTACGATTAACAGTTATGCATTCAAAAATTGTACATCACTTACTAGTATTGAAGTTCCCGATTCTGTAACAAGCATTGGTGAAGGCGTATTTAAGGGTTGTACATCACTGGAGAGCATTACACTTCCGTTTGTTGGTTACTCTAAATCTGCAGCAAGCGCAAGCTCATCTACAGTATTTGGCTATGTGTTTGGATATACAAGCTCTTCAAGTAGTTCAACCACATATCAAAACTATGGTTATTACTATATTCCTTCGTCTCTTAAAACTGTAAAAATTACAGGTGGAAACATTCTTTACTGTGCATTCTATGGATGTGGTAACATTACAAGCATAGAAATAACGTCTTCTGTAACGAGTATTGTAGAGAGAGCATTCTATGGTTGTACATCACTTGAAAGTGTAGAATTACCGGATACGATCACTTCGATCGGTAGCTATGCATTCTACAACTGTACGTCACTTGAAGGTATAGAATTGCCGGAGAAACTTACTACGATTAGTAGTTATGCGTTTAAAAATTGTTCGGCACTTACAAGCATTGAAGTTCCAAATTCAGTAACAACAATTGGTGATGCTGCATTTAGCGGTTGTTCTGCTCTTGAAAGTATGACTCTTCCGTTTGTAGGTTATTCTGCAACTGCAACGACTTCAAGCTCATCCACATTGTTAGGATATATTTTCGGATCAAGTAGTTACACCGGCGGAACAGCAACGAAGCAGTATTATTCATCCGGCAGCTATTATACATACTATATTCCTGCATCACTTGAATCTGTAACGATTACGGGCGGAAATATTCTTTACGGTGCGTTCTATGGATGCTCTAACATTACTGATCTTCAAATTGGTGATAACGTTAAGACCGTTTATGCAAATGCATTTGCAGGATTTAACAATATCACGTATAAAGAATACGGTAATGCTTGCTACGTTGGAAACGATGATAATCCCTATGCAATCTTGATTATGGCTAAGGATACAACGATAACAAGCTGTGAGGTTCATAGCGATACTAAGGTAATTGCTAATAATGCATTCTATGAATGTACGAATCTTACAACTGTTGAAATTTCTGATTCCGTGAGATCTATTGGTAACTATGCATTCTATGGTTGCTCGGCACTTACAAACATAGTTGTTCCGGACTCTGTGACAACTATAGGTTCAGGTGCATTCCGCGGTTGTTCATCACTCGAAAGCATTACACTTCCGTTTGTTGGTAGTTCCGCAACTGCGACAAGTGCAAGTTCAAGCACATTGTTTGGTTATATTTTCGGAACAAGTAGCTATACGGGTTCAACCGGAGTTTATCAATATTATACTGCTTCGTCTTACCAGTATTACTATATTCCTACATCTCTTAAATCTGTAACGATTACAGGTGGAAATATCCTTTATGGTGCGTTCTATGGATGCAATAAGCTTACTGATGTAACACTTGGTGAAGGAATAACAACAATTGATGAAAGGGCATTCTATAATTGTAGTTCACTTGCAAGCATAGAATTGGCTGATACAATTACTGCTATAAATGGCAAGGCATTCTATTATTGTACTTCACTTGCAAGTGTAGAGTTGCCTAACGAACTTACAACAATAGGAAGCTATGCATTCTATAACTGTACATCACTTGCTATTGTAATAATACCCGAAGCTGTAAACAGTATTGGTGAATATGCGTTCACATATTGTAGTTCGCTTGATATTTACTGTGAAGCAACATCAAAGACAACGGGCTGGAATTATTATTGGAACTCCTCTAATAGACCCGTAGAATGGGGATATGATGGTTATTCCATAGGTCTTGAGTACATACTCAATTCTGAGGGTGATAGTTATTCAGTAACAGGTATAGGTACTTGCACTGATACGGATATTGTAATTCCAAGTACTTATAATGGATTGCCGGTGACGAGTATTGGTAGCGAAGCATTCCGCAATTGCGAATCTCTTATAAGCATAGAGATACCTAATTCGGTAACATATATTGCAGATTTTGCATTCTTTGGTTGCAAATCACTTGCAGGTATAGAAATTTCTAATGTTACGGCAATTGGTTTAAGTGCATTTAGTTTTTGTGAATCGCTTACAAACGTAGAGTTGTCCGATACCCTTACACATATTTCTATGTATGCATTTGAGGGTTGCACATCGCTTACAAGCATAGAAATCCCCGACTCCGTGACGAGTATTGGAGTAGATGCTTTCGAAGGTTGTACGTCCTTAACAATATACTGCGAAGCTGAGTCACAGCCGAGCGGATGGGAGTCTAGTTGGAACTCTTCCGACAGACCGGTTGTTTGGGGTTATACGGCTGAATAATGCTTTTACAAAAACAAAAACAAATTTAGGAGAGCCCGCGGGCTCTCCTTTTTGTGTGTTGTTTTTTATATTAAAGCCCTTCATTTATACTAAACGGTGCTCTCCTCATCCACCATCAAAGATGGTCCCCCTTCTCCGCTGGAGAAGGCAAACAGTTAGATAAATCAAAATTTGAAGGCATTTGCGGACTGGATTCCGCTTCACTTTGTTCGCGGAGCCGAGTCCGAATGGACGGAGTGGTTCCAAAACGAAAGAGCACCCTTGGGGGTGCGCCACCCGGATGGTGCCCTAAGGGGCACTATTTTTGCCCACAAGATTGCTCGCGAGCGGCAATCGTTGTTTGGTCAAAAATGCGAACTGGATTCCGCTTCACTTTGTTCGCGGAGCCGAGCCCAAATAGACGGAGTGGCTCCAAAATGAAAGAGCACCCTTGGGGGTGCCACCCAGATGATTCACTCACGTTGCTCGTGAACTAAATTTGTTCGCGAGGTCTTATGCGAGCATAGACCGTCGCTTGAACAAATTTGCGAACTGGATTCCGCTTCACTTTGTTCGCGGAGCCGAGTCCGAATGGACGGAGTGGTTCCAAAACGAAAGAGCACCCTTGGGGGTGCTCTTTCATTTTGGAGGCGCCACCCAGATTCGGACTGGGGGTAGAGGTGTTGCAGACCTTTGCCTTACCACTTGGCCATGGCGCCGTATTTATTCAACGGATGAATTATATCACAAAAATTCTTAATTGTCAAGGGGTTTTGGAAATTCCTCTTGCAACTTTCTTTTTTATATGATATAATGTATTTAACAAAAGACATTGGAGGGCAATATGAAAAGAATTTGTTTATTATTGATTATTGTTATCGTTGTTTCGTCATTGGCGGTGCTTTCTTCGTGCGGTAAGTATATGAAACAGCCGACGATAAACGGTGTGAAGCTTAATAAATTCGTTATCGTTTATGACGATCAGGGCCTTGATTACAACAAGAGGGCTGCGGAGTATATCAAGAATACTGCGCAGGCGCGTTACGGCGTTAAATTGGAGATTATTGACGATGATTTCGATAAAAAAGCTCACGAAATAGTTGTTGGTGAAACGTCAAGAGAAATTTCGGCAATCCTTAACGAGGAAACAGAGGGCGTTGAGTTCTCGATCCTTGCCAAAGAGGGAAGTGTTGCGCTTGAGGGCGACTATTTCGTTATCGCGGCAGCGGCTTATTACTTTATGGAGACTTATGCATCCGCCGACAAGCAGGAATCAAGCATTCCCGAGGTGGCAGAGGTGCATCAGCCCATAGTTAAGGAAGCGAAGAATTATATTTTGCTTATTGGCGACGGAATGGGTGTTTATCAGACTAAAATTTTTGATTATATGGACAAAAAGAGTGACCTTAGTGATGGCGAGGACTTTTTCTTTGGTTATATGCTTCCATATATCGGTGAATCGAGAACGGAATCTCTTTCAGGTGTCACCGACAGCGCGGCGGGCGGCACGGCCCTTGCTTGCGGTATTAAGACATACAACAAGTATCTTGGCCTTGACGGAGAGAAAAATCCCGTTAAGTCACTCACGGAGCTTGCATATGATCTTGGAATGAGCGCGGGCGTTATGTCAACGGAAACCGAGACGGGCGCGACTCCTTCTTCATTTGTAGTGCATATTGAGGATCGCGACAAAAGCTCCGAAATTTACAAGGCGCACGTGGATGCAATCGCAAAATACGGCACTATCGTTGATTGCGGATATGACTATACCACTGCTTCTCGTATCTCTGCGATAGAGAGCTATATTGAGGAAAATCTAAGTGCTCTTTCGGAAAATGAGAACGGTTTTTTCCTTATGTATGAGGAGGCATATATCGACAAGAAATGCCACAACAACAATTTGAACGATACGCTTAATATGGTTGCTCGCTTCAATCAGGCGATTGGCAGATTTATGGAGTTTGCTTTCTATAATCCCGACACGTTCGTGCTTATTACCGCGGATCACGAAACGGGTGAGCTTTATCCCGACGAGGACGGTACGCTCAATTTCCATTTTAACGATCACTCCGCTGCAAACGTTCCGATTTTTGCCTACGGTGACGGCGCAGAGCTTTTTGATGGCGTGAATATTGAAAATATTCAAATTGCGCACACGATTGCCGCTCTTATGGGCGACGAAAGCTTCGGTGACCAGAGCGTTTATCAGAGCTTGACAAAGGGGAAATAAAATATTTCAGGGACGCTTGGGGGCGTCCCTTTTTTGAGAAGTTAGTTAAAGTTAAGATCGCCTACGCGGCGGGCGCCCACTTTTGAAAAAGTGGGTCAAAACAATCGCGCGGGTTTTTGCAGAGTCGGCGTAAATTTTCGATAATTTGTTTTAGAACAAATAATCGGAACGAACAACAAAACATCCTTACGAAAAAGAATTTTCGACGGACATTTTATTATTCGTACTACGAAGGGGCTGTCTCAGTTAGATGCAGAAGTCGCGGCTAAAAAGCCACATAAAAATGGAGAAAACCGCCGATTTTGTCGGCGGTTTTCAACTTGGTGAGAAATTTATACACAAAAAAATGTGCATTTTTCATATTTTTATTTCAGTGGCTTTTGTTCTGCGCTAAATGAACAGCCCCTTGGGTTTTATTACCAGATAATAATTCTCTTTTCGGGAGCGATATACATTTGGTCGTTTTCGGTAACGTTAAATGCTTCGTACCACTCCGTAAAGTTTCTTGGTGGCATATTTGCGCGGAGGAGAGTAGGTCCGTGTACGTCAACTGCCAAAAGGAGCTTGCGGTATTCGTCCCTTGCCTTCTGACACCAAACCCTTGCCCAGTTGCAGAAGTATTCCTCATAGGATGCGTTGTCCATTCTCGACATAATGTCAAGAGTTACGGACATACCGCCGTTATCCGCCATATTTTCGCTAACGATGAATGCGCCGTTAACCTTACCCCAGGGAAGCTCAATGCCGTCGAACTGCTCGATCATCTGCTGTACCTTCGTTTCAAATCTTGCAAAGTCGTCCTCGGTCCACCAGTTATTGATATTACCGTTTTCGTCACATTTTGCGCCGTTTGAGTCGAATGCGTGTGAAATTTCGTGACCGATAACCGCGCCAATTCCGCCAAGGTTTTCGCTTCTCGTCTGCTTCAATGAGTAGAAGGGGGGCTGAAGAATTGCGGCAGGGAAGGTGATATCATTTACGAAGGGATCGTAGCACGCGTTAACCATATGGCCGGGCATTGCCCAGTTCTCGGGATTTGTGGGCTTGTCAAGCTTTGAAAGCATATCAAGTCCGCGAATTTCACCAAGCGCAAGCATAATATCATAAAGTGAATCCTCGGGGTTGAAAACGAGCTTTTCGTAAATTGCTCTTACCTTATCGGGATAGCCCATCTTTACACCCATAGTTGAGAGCTTTAAGATCGCTTTTTCTCTTGTTGCTTCGCCAAGAATTTCGTTTGTTTTGATTCTTGCCTTGTATGTGTCAATAATCTGATATACGATTTCGGTTATATCCTTCTTTGCTTCCTCGCCGAAGTATTTGTCGCCGTAGTAGATACCAACGGGCTCGGAATACGTGCCGGATGCGAGATTGTAAGCAAATTTTTCAATGGATGTCATTACCGCAACGCCTGTGATAGCACGCATATACATACCGCCCATCTCACGAAGCTCCTCCGAAAGATAAGAGCAACCGCGAAGAAGACTTGTAACATATGCCCAGTGCTTATAAAGCTCAAGCGTGTCCGCATTGAGAACGCTTGCAAAGCCGCCAAAGAAACGGGGCTCGGTTACTACGACGGTTTCGGGAACGCGGCCGAACAAATCGTTGAGCATACCTCTAAAATCAACGGTTGAAAGCATAGAAGCAACCTCATCCGTGGGCATAGGGTTATACATTTCAACGTATTTTGACCATTCCTCGTTAGTTTTAACGAGTCCTGCAAGGATTTCGTCGAATGCGAGAGTGTCGGCAACGTATTTTTCCTGATCCTCGGGAGAGAGGTCGGTTTTTGCCATTACCGCCTTCGTAGCACCCGTCCAAAGACCGAGAAGCTGTTCCTTCTGAGGTGCCATTTCGGGTCTGTAGTAGGTTGCGTCGGGAAGGATTACGCCTGCGCCCTGAATGTAAACAAGGTGCTGCTTCGTGTTCTTCATATCCGTTTCAACAAAAACGTTGATGGGGGAAGCAATACCTCTTGCCTCAAGCTGCTTATACAGGCGGCTAAAATCACTCATATCCTTGATTTCATTGATGATTGCAAGATTCTTAAGGGCGGGAGCGATGCCGTCCTTTGCCTTTCTTTCGCTATCCATAGCTATCGTGTAAAGCTCGCAAGCGCGCTTGAGATAGTCGTTGGGGTAGGACTTGCTTTCGCTCATTTCTGCAAACTCGCCCATCATAATCTTTTCAACACCGTCAGCAAGCTGAGCAAATCCGCCCGCGGTGGGCTTATCGTCGGGAATAACGAGTGCATCAAGCGTTTCTTGGTTGACGTATGTATAAAGATCGTCTTGAATTCTTACTTTTTCCATAAGTTTTACCTCTTTTCTTTTAGTTTTATTACATTGATTATAGCACAACAAACTTGATTTTGCAAGACATTTTGAGTTACAAAGGTGAAAAAATTGCTACTTTGGGTTGCTTTGAAGTGTTAGCAACAGTGGGTTGCTTGTAAATATGCGATTTTTATGATAAAATGATTTTGAAATATATAAGGAGGGAAGATAAATGCAAACAAAGGATATTATTTTTGAACTCAGAACAAAAAAAGGGCTCTCACAGGACGAGCTCGCAGAACGCGTGTTTGTAACTCGCCAAGCAGTTTCAAGATGGGAAAACGGAGAAACAATACCAAACACCGAAACGTTAAAATTGCTTTCAAAATTATTCAATGTGTCAATAAATACACTGCTTGGATCACCGAGAGAGCTTGTGTGTGAATGTTGCGGTATGCCTATGAATGATTCTCATATCAGCCGTGAAAATGACGGTTTTTTTAACGAGGATTATTGCCGATGGTGTTATGCTAACGGTGAATATACACTTGATATTTGGAAACTCGGTGATAAAAAGAAGTTTGAAGAAATCAAGGCACAGCTTATTAAAGAATTTAACACGCTTTTACATATAGAAGGACTTCCTAAAGTCGAAGATTTGAATGTATTGTCGGGTGAATTTGTCAATTTAGAATACATACTGCCAAATGGCGAAAAAGTTAAATTCCTTAACGACAATGCTACCTATCTCGGTAATCAGCTTGAGGGTGAATCAAAATGCTACGGTATCGTTGCAAATATGGATTTTCTCCTCGTCTGCACCTATGAAGAAAACGGCGCAAATCCCAAGCTTGTGATGTACAGGAAAAGATAAAAAAAGAACACCTTGCAGTGTTCGTATATTTTATAGGGCTCGATACATTATGCCGTCGGTTGACGGCATAATAGCAGATTTCCTTAACGTCTTACGCCGTTACCTCGTAAACGAGGACGGAAAGTTTGCCCGCTACTCGCTTAGTGGAAAGATTACGGGGCTCGAACTTTTATGCCACAAAAGTGGCATAAAGCTAAGTTTGTTTGATGGCTTACGCCATCACTTTGCCAAGGCAAAGACACAAACTTGCCCGCTGTTCACTTTGCGAACGCGGGTTCGTCGCACCGCGTAAGTCGGTGCGATAAAAAGATAGGACATCCTTTTGGATGTCCTATTTTTTTATGTGTAATACCTCATTCGTTGATACAATGAACTGCCGAAAGCGAAAATGGTGCAATTGTTTCCTAAGTGTGAAGATGTTTTCAATAGAAAGCTTCTCAAGCTCAGGAAAATATATTTTCTCTCATCTTTTTCATCTTTCAATATATCATTAGTATTTTTTATAGATTATTTTTACTGGATAACAAAACTATCTCCTCGGGAGTTTCAGGCATCCCCTGCCTTGCCCACTCGTCAAGCCAACCAAAAACCGCTCCCGCAAACATTGCCTTGGCATAACGCTCAAAATTGTTGCCCGCCAGATCAAGCTGACACGAACCTCTGATATTCTCATATATCATTGAGGAAAGATTTTGCTTATAGAGCAGCAAGTAAACCTCCTTGTGAGCATAAAAATGACTAAGAAGCGTTTCTGCAAACAGACTTGGATCCGCTCTCTCCTCAAACTCCCTGCCCCACTCCCTGATAAGCAGGATAAGATACTGCTCAATTATGTTTTCTTTAGATGCAAAATTGCGATAAAACGAAGCTCTTGCAACCCCCGCACGCTCAACAAGCTCCGTAATTGTTATATCGGATATTGCTTTTTCATTCATAAGCTTTAAAAGTGCTTCCGTTATACATTCCTTTACAAAAGCATTTGTCTCTTGTTTCTTGTTCATGATACAAATCAACTCCTTTGTTTCTCAACCGTAAATACCTATTGACAAGCATCGATCAATGTGATACATTTGTATCATAACAAGAAAATACTATTTTGTCAAGAGGAGGATCCTATGAGAAGATTATTTTCAATATTGGCACTTTTGTTAGCTTGTGTAGCTCTTTGCACTACGGGCTGCATCTTTCCGCTTATAAGAAATTATTACGCACCGCTTGAGGTCGATTGGAACGAGTCAGTAGGTACAATATATACCGATATTGCTTTCGGAGAATGGAATGACACATCATATGACCTATATATCCCCAAAAACTTAAATGAAAGCAAGGAGTGTTCTCTCATCCTCTTCATCCACGGCGGAAGCTTTAGCGGTGGAGATAAGGCAGACGAGGATGCTTGGTGCAAGTTTTTCGCATCTAAGGGATACATAACCGCCACGGTTAATTATTCGCTTATGGGCGAGGGCAAAGATAGTAATATAAATCTTATGAACGAGCAGATTTTTTCCTGTGTTGAGGCGATAAAGGCAGATTGCCTTACGCGTGGATACGATATAAAGCAAATGGCAACCTCGGGGCAAAGTGCGGGAGGACACCTTGCTATGCTCTATGCATATTCTCACGACGAGGATTCCCCGATTCCCGTAAAATTCGTGTTCCAGCAAACAGGTCCTGCCAGCTTCCACATTGAGCATTGGGGTGGCGAGGTAACCGCAGACGCCTACGGTGAGGTCGTCAATGCAGTTTTGGGATGGTCGGGCAAGAAAATCACAGAAGAAATGGTTGCAGATGGAAGTTATCGCAAATTTATAGATGAAATATCTCCACTATGCCTTGTTGACGAAAACACCGTGCCAACACTTTGCGCATACAGCAAGGAAGATGTATTAGTGCCTCCTTCAATAAAATTTATTCTTTTTGAGCAGTTTGAAAAATACGGTGTCACCTATGAATTTGTTCACTATGAAAATTCCAATCATCCACTTATGCACGATCCCGATAAGCAGGAATACTTTGTAAAGCGATCCCTTGAATACTGTGAAATGTATTTTGAATAAGTGTTTGTATGTGAATATGAAAACTGATGTTCCAAAAGCATTCTTGATGAGTTAAAAGAGTTTGAATGACGATTCTTTTATAGGTTCTTTCAATATCTGATTTATCTATAAGTCACTAGTATCTTAGCGAATACTAATATTTTAACGATAGAAAGGCATTACACTCGGGCGAAGAGTAGTGCTTTTCACTTATGTAGGGCTCGAACTTTTATGCCACTGAAGTGGCATAAAGCTAAGTTTGTTTGATGGCTTACGCCATCACTTTGTCAAGGCAAAGACACAAACGTGCCCGCTGTTCGCTTTGCGAACTCGGGTTCGTCGCACCGCGTAAGTCGGTGCGATAAAAAGATAGGACCTCCTTTTGGATGTC
>JAFVRQ010000067.1 GCA_017504245.1 Clostridia bacterium
CGGAGTATCCTCCGCTCATATTCCTGCATCGGAGTGTTATGTGCCTCCGATTATAAAAAATGGTGGAAACAATAGGGCTCGAACCTATGACCCTCTGCTTGTAAGGCAGATGCTCTCCCAACTGAGCTATGCTTCCATACCAACATTTCAACAACGGAGTTATTATAGCACAAGATTTTCCACTTGTCAAGCATTTTTTTCATATTTTTATTATTTTTTAAAAAAAATTAAAACCCGAAGCATTCGCCTCGGGCTTTTAATGTTAATTTCAATATTTTTCAACGGTTTCAATGCACTCAAAGGGAATCTCCCTTGTAATCGACGAAATCAAAGCTGCATACTTTTCATAAAAAGCATCACTCATCTTCTCATCAATATCAATCAAAGCCATAGAGCTTGCATACATTATGCAGGGATAAACAAACCTTTCGGAAAGAGGAAACATCTCATCCTGCTCAAGCATATATGAGGAGAATTCACCTTGCTCATCGTAATTCTTCCATTTTCTATATACCTTGTCAAGCTCGGCAACATTGGAGCAAAAAGATGCAATCACATAAGGAAGCTTCTCGTCCAGGTCCAGGCGAATTAGCGGAAGCACCTCGCTTTCATCCTTTCTTTCTACCGTTTCAGTAACGGTTTGATCAAAGGATACGTCAACAATCTTAGCATTGATATCATAAACGATCTCAGGTTCATTCTTTTTGTTTGTTTCAAGGTTTTCATCCTGATTTGTATTCTTTTTATACTTCGTTGACTTCGTCTTTGCGGAATATAAGCTTGAAATATAGCTTCCCTTGACGTTAATATAAACGCCGTTAAAAATATCTCTGCAGCTAATCTTGCTCATAAATTACTCCGCAAGCTTGAAGTTAAGCAGCATATATTCAGCGGGATAAACGACCTTTGCGCCATAGAGATGAAGGCCCTTAACCGCATCTGCGAATCTCTTTTCAGGACGATATGCCTCAACCTCGGAGATCTGCTCAGCAAAAGCAACCGCGCGCTTCGTTCTTGCAATACACTTGTGATAGCCCTCCTCATCGACCACCACGTTGTTGGAAACGTAGATCTTGCAGCCTGCGATTTTACCAAGAAGACCGCTTTCAAGAGAATCGCCGTTGTCCGTACCAAGATCAATCTTTGCTTTGAGGAGCAACGCAGCAATTTCGGGAGAAACCTCAACAACAATTTCGTCGGCATCCATAACGTTGGCCTTCATCATATTTGTCTTAACGTCAATGATGTGACCCACGATGCTTTCCGCAGTAATCTGCCCGTCCGTAATGCTCGTAGTCGCCTCGGAATACAAAGAATAAACGTATTCGTCAGCCGCGTTTGCAAGAGCAGCCGCCGCAGTTCTCATTGCCTCGTCCATAAGCTTGGGATTCGCCTGCGCTCTGTCAACGTCATCAATCTGGAAGTTGAAATACTTCGCCTGATTGATTCTGAGCAAGCTAACCGTGTCGGAAAGTGTCTCAGGTGCACTCATGTCGGTATCCTTCATATAATCGGATACAGTAACGTTGCCCACACCGCAAATCTTAACCACGGAGCCCTGCTCCTTGATATCACCCTCGTAAGCTCTGTTGCAGTTGAGAACACCAATGTATTTCTTGTCAAGCTGCTTCAAGAGATTTTCACTCCAAATAGTAGAAATAAAATTAACAATTGCCATAAATATTTTTTCCTTTCTTTTTTATTAATATTATAATAGAATAGTTACAAAGTAACGCTATCTTCTTTTTCGAGAAAAAGAAGCAAAAAGCTTTTAATCGCGGGTATTAATTAAATCCGCGCAAATCGTATCCCGCCGCACGTTTTATTGGTGCGAACAAATAGTGGTGCGCCCTGCAAACACACCTTGAGGTTTTACAACCTCATTTTGCGAGCAAAAACGGTGGTTTGCTCGATGGTTGGGTATGATTTTTGAAGTAAAACAACACATAACGATTTTCTCATACATTCGCAAAATCTATGATTTGCTAATGAGTGCGGAGCTATTCCACTATCAATACGGCTACGTACTCACTCGTAGGGGCGACCTTTGGTCGTCCGTTCAAGATAAAATGTATCTTTGCGTATATGCGGACTCGCAAAGCGAGACCCCTACGGAGATTGTGCGAAGCCATTTTGCTATCAATACGGCTACGCGCACAAACTCCGTAGGTGTCCCCCTCTCCCAACACAAACTAATTTTGTTTTCGAAAGGACAATATCCTCCCCTACGCCGACTCTGCAAAAAACCGCGCGATTGTTTTGCTTCTTTTTTCAAAAGAAGAGCCCAAGCGGCTTAGGGGTTCCCCGAAGCGACATTTATGAGCTTTGGGGGTTTCCGTCTTGAGCGGTTTCGCTTTAAACTAACTCCCCAACAAACCCAAGCTTGAAATTCAATTCCAATGCTTCATAGATGCAACTATGTCATCGTAATGGGATCTGACCTGCGCAGGAGTCATCTTTTTGACCTCAGAGGGTGAAAAATACCTTTCCCCTTCTCCGCTGATAAGCGAGCCCGCGCTCATTCGACGGTTTTTCTCGTTGAAATCACCGACTTTCTTCTTTTCCAAATCCTTGCGTCTTAAAAACAGCGCATAGGATGAAGCGAGCGAGGCTCCATTTTTAACCCTTTCCCAAATCTCATCGGGAATCGAATGTAAATCCACCTCGGGAAAATACTGCTCAAATTCAGCAATTTCACTAAAAAATCTCGATTGAGCCCGCTCACGCTCTTCCCTTTCGCGAAGCTCTGCGCGAAGAACGTCAAGCTCATTTTTAAGGTTGGAAATTTCATCGTTTGGGGATGCATTTTCTTCTGAAGCTCCCTCGTTTTCAATAGCTTCCTCGTCCTGAAGCTCAAAATCATTTGCTTGAGGCTCGTTCATTCGCAGCACCTCCTATCAACCCCTCAGGATTATCGATATATTCACTCGGAATTCTTGAAATATATTGCTCAAGAGTAATATGACCGCCCTCAAGAAGCTTGTCGAGTATAGAAACAGTTAAGGCAGAGCTGTAAGTACTCATATCGACAACCTCAACAAATGCCCTTATAGTATTTTGGTCGCTATGCTCAGGCAATCTGCAGGATGTGTACCCACCGCTCATATCAAGCATCGGAACGAAGCGCTGCTCCGAATAATAAGCAAACACCATATCCGCCCAAATGTTAGCAAGGTCCTCAATACATTGATAGAGAGCCGAGCGCACTAATTTTAAAGGTATCCTTGACGCTTCTTGAATAGCAAGAATTGCGCTTGTGTTTTGAGGATTTACGTTACCGAGAGCCGTTTCCGTCGCGCCACTCAATTCCTTGGTGTTCGAAATAACGTTTTTGAGCAGGTCAAGATAATTATCCTGAAGCTTTCCAACGGGAAGCACACTGACCGCGTCGGATACGTTCGTAGCGCCAATGGATGCAATTGCCTCACCCACCTCGTTTGACCATTCGGGAATTTTAGTCTTGTCGTAAATCACCTTTGAAAACGCCGTATCACTCATATGCTTCATCACCATCGCATAGGCGCGGTTGATGTACTTTTGATTGGCAATCATAGAACTCACAATACTCGTTCCGTGGAAGGAATTCTTAGCTTTCTGCCAATTAAAATAGGCAACGGGGTAAAGAGTGCAAGGGGTTTTAGCTCGATTGATAACGCAATTTCTCGTGCTCTTTTCAAAGTAAACGAAGCCGTCCTCTTTCCAGAATTTGATAAGATATGTTGCCTTTTCCTCGTCCTCACCGTCAAGCTCGGCGGATGCAAAATCACTTGCAAAATCAACGCCCTCAAGCTTGTCGGCAACGATCTTCATAGCTCTGCCCTCGGTAACACCGTTCTCTCGCGCCTCTCTGCGAAGCGAAGAAACACTTGCACGGCCTGAAAGAATGATGAAATCCTGCGATTGAATATCGCTTTTGTTGACGTCGGCAACGAATAGATTAACATTATCTATAATGTCGGTTTGAATATCACCGAAGTACTTGCCGTCACCGCTAAGATCGTGCTTCCAATAACAGTAAAGCACCCCGTCACCGGTAACAGCAGCATCGGTGACTAAAGAATAAAGCTTTGAATCCATCTTTGCGCGTTCCCAACGGTACCTCGCGTTGTCGGTAAGCACTTTTGTTAAAGCAGTAATCTCCGAAGCATCCTTGACAAAGGGGAGATTTTCGTCAAAATACCTGATAGATATCCTGCTAGGAACAACGGTGCAGCAAAGATGATCCACAATTCGCTTCACCACGTTAAAAACGGGACGAGGCAAATTGCTCGACGGTATCATATACCATTGATCACCGCGATAGAAACGCTCGTTTTCCCTCACCGTCTTGTAAAGACCGATGCGCCTCTTGTAATCCTTCCCCGCCTCGTATTGAAGCCAGGTCTTGCTTAATGAATCATTCATTTTTTACCATTTCCTTTCTTTTTCTTAACACAGATGTTAATTAATTATGTTAGTTTAAATTAGGATTTTTCGTTCTTTTTGAAAAAAGAACCAAAAACTTTTTAAACACTTGGTATTGATTAAAACCGCGCAAATCGTGATGTTTGATTTTGATCAAACATCACATAACGATTTTGCTCAAATATTCGCAAAATCTGTGATTTGCTAATAAGTACGTAGCCGTGTAGTTATCAAAATGGTGTTGTATGGATAAAAGTTAGTTTGAGTTTCAATCCCTCTCACCCGCTAAAGCGGGAGCGTCTCGCTGCGGCTCGGTCACACTCGGGGAAAAACAACACACTGTGTTGTTTTTTAAGACCCTCGTGCCGCTTCGCTACCCAAAGGGCGAGCCTTTTAGTTAGCGAATATCCGCAAACCCAAGCCTCTCACTCCGGGAGAGGTGGCGGAATGCGCCGAAGGCGGATTCAGACGGAGAGGGTACTTTATTCAAACTAATTTCATTTTTTCACGGGAGGATAATATCCTCCCCTACGGCTACGCATTAACAAAGTAAATTTTAGAAAATCGCTCTGTTAAGAGGGGTTTTCGTAGTTTTGAAAGTTCAATGCCGACCGTCGTACTTGTACGTAAGGGCGGTGTTGTACTTTCAAAACCGATAATTTGTTCAAAAACAAATTATCGAAAATTTACGTCGAGTCTGCTATAACTCGCTGATAAAAGTTTTGCCAAGCTTTTTTCAAAAGCGACCCTTTTTTTGCTTTAACTAACTTTTTAAACTCCTCGCTAACCCCCAATTTCACACTCAATAATCCAGAAACCTCTCCACCGAGGATTTTTTCTTCAAAAAGGTGAAATTATTGTCCGCTTTTTCTTCGACTTCAACCTCAAATCTGGTCATAACGGCATATCTTAACGCCTCGGGTGCGTGAGTCAGAGCGTGGGGCTCGCCTGCAGCATCCTCAAATCGCTCCTTGTCACAAAGCAAGCCCTGCATCGAGCGAATAAGCGTCTCACAGCTTCTGCAAATATAGAGCCGCCCCTTACCCTCTCTCGCCGATAAATATTCCTTCAAAACGCGCCAACCGGGTATTCGTCTGTTGTCCGCAGGAGTCATAGGAGGCATACCGAAGACCGACTGCATAATCTCGAAGCCGCTTTTTCCGCTATCCTGCCGCCTATTCCATAAATCGGGGGGCGCAACCGCGTATTCAATTTTGGTGTCCCCAATAAATTTCACAATTCTTTCCGCCGCCTCTCCCAAGGTCAAATTCGGAACGCAAAGCTCGCCCTCAACGTATAAATTTCCCTTAGGATCCTTCGCCAGAATTAACGCCGCAAGCATATCAAAGCCGTAGTCAAAAGCGAGAAAACGCTTTGTATTTTTTGGAATAAAGTCCGCCCCGACCACGTGCTGCTCCTCACAAAATTCCGAAAAGAACTGTCCCTCAAACACGTCCCACCTACCGTATAGCCACGCATCGCGCAACCGCTTCGGCAGGGCCTTTAATTGCTTTACGTAGGAAGGATCGCTATTAAGAAGCACCTTGTTATCGTAAACGAGAGCTTGAACGAAATTGTATTCAATAGGGTCCTCGTCCTCCCGAAAATCCCTATCAATGAACAACCGCTTCACCCAGGAATGCCCAATCCCACCGGGATTGCAGGTAAGATACATTCGCTTTGGGAAATCATTCACACCGCGGAGCGAGGCACGAAAAATCGAAAACTGATATTCGCTCAGCTGCGTTGCCTCGTCAATCGCGATAACGTCGTATTCTTGCCCTTGGTATCTCAGTACGTCGCGATCACAAGAGCAGTAGCCGAAAATAATCCTGCTCCCGTTTCCAAAGACAACCGCGCGCTCCCCATCGTTGTATTTGAGAATTCCACCGTATTCCGAGATTAAGGGCGCTAAATGATTGGACTTAACCTCCCCCAAGCTCCGCCTGACGAGTAAGCATTTGATACCCGAATAATTCAAGCAAAGTCCAACGAGCTTGCGCCTCAATGCCCAGCTTTTGCCGCCCCCACGCGCTCCGCCGTAAGCGGTGTATTTTGCCCTTGAAGCAAAAAACTCACTCTGCTTTGCGCTCGGCTTTCCCGAGATTTTAATAACACGTGCCGTGCCCACTACTTGCCGTCCTCCGCAATATCGTGCTCAAAAACCACCTTGACCCTTCCCGCAGAAATAACCGCATCCCCCTCGCGCTTCTCTCCGAAGCCAAGATGCTCCTTCAAATAGGTATTAAGAATAGTGGCAGACTTTTCGGTGTTCAAGGCTTCGTCCTCTAAAATCGCAAGCATAGCCCCATACTGCTCGGGCCAATGCGCATTGACCTTCTTTAACGTGTCAACGCTCACCTCAAGCATTCGGGCAAATCCGGCAAGATTGGGAAACCACTCATAGCCCCGTCTCCCCGACTCCCTCGCCTCTGCCGTCTTCACGCGACATAGTGCAAGATACTCATCAAGGTAATAAAGAAGCTCCCCATCCTTGCAAATCTGCTTCAAACGGGTAATCGGCTTTTTGATTTTCTTATCTTTTCATCTTATCAGTCCTCCTCTCAACATCTGTGTGAGCACATTATAACGCATAAAATTCTGTCAAAACCTGCCACGACCTGCCAAAACCTGCCAAATTTGAGGAAAAATTTTATTTTTTTACAAAATTGCGCTTTATCGGGTAGAAAAGTAGTTTATCATTTCTCAGATAGGCTTCCCTGACTATCCAAGCATAAAAAAAGAACGATGACTCAATCCAAGTCATCGCTCTAAAAATATTACGTTCAACTCTCGAAAAAATTACTCCTTACTCCCCTCAAGGAAATAAGACGCCTCCATATCGGCGACCGAAACCGCAAATGCAATCGGGAACATCTCAAACGCCTTGCTCACGTTGTTCATCTCCTGGGGCGTAACGTCGGAAAAGCCCATATGATAGCGAATAGCAAACGCCTCGTCGCGAGTAAGACGCATAAAGCCCGAAACGATGTAAACACTCTTCTCTCCGTGACCGTAGGGGAGCTTGTCGTCAATCGTGTAGAAAGGAACACTCTTCCAAATACCGTTCTCCTTCACGTTTCGCGTGGACTCAACGTAGAAATCCACCTTGCATAAATCGTGCAAAAGAGAAACGATTGCAATACTCTCGTCGGAGTAATAATCCACACCGTAAACCTCCTTCATACGAGGACGGTTCATAATATCCACAAGACAGTCGTAAACGTTCAAGCTGTGCTCGCAAAGACCACCGGGGTATGAGCCGTGAAAACGCGTCGATGCAGGAGCAGAAAAGAAATCGGACGCACAAAGGTAGTCAAGAAGCTTGTCCGCTCCATCCCTCTTGATGTATTTCTTGTAAATATTGATAAATCTTTCCTTGTTCTCAAGAATATTCATAAAAACCTCACAAAATATTTCAGTTATATAATTATATCACGAAAAACACCCAAAATCAATATCAATTTGCCATAATTTCAAATTTTGATTTGTCGGGGGAGTTACAAAGTAAAAATATCTTCTTTTTCGAGAAAAAGAAGCAAAAAGCTTTTATGGAGCTTCACGGCTACCCTTATACCCACTTTTAAAAGTTTTTTGGTTCTTTTTTTCAAAAAAGAACAACATTTTTATTTTTGTAACTACTCGATAAATCATAATTTATCAACAAACACCCAAAAAGAAAAAACTCCACTTAAAACAAGTGGAGTTTTATTCAAAAATTACTGTTTAAAAGGCAAACGCCAAGTTGTAACGTCAATAGAATACGTCAACGAGTGGGGATCTGCGCTCGTGCCAAGGTCGGAAAGACGTTTTGTTTGAGCCACGCCTTCATAAGTTGTTGTTCCTCTCCACTCGTCAGTTTTCACGAGTGACGTTCTATAAACGGTAATATATTGATCCGTACCCGAAGCCGTAGATAATGTATTCACATCAAAGGTGTAGCAATAATACAAAGTATCCGAAATCTTTTCAATGCAGTAATAAAGACCGTGAGTATTGTTACGAGAGTCAAGAATAAACTTCAAGTTACCACCTGAAATTTTCTGGTTAGAATAAACTACTTTGTTTCTTTTAAGATATGAATGTATTAATACGTTATCATTGATATTCAAACCATATCCCTTGCTATCTTCCCACAGAACAAGCTCAATCAACTTCAAATGGTTTTCACCGAGTGGGGCCTCCTGCGTATCGCCTCCGGGCAATATCTGCTCAGGCGGATAATCGAATACCGAAATTGAAACGTCAACGTCTTGCAGAACGTTTTGAGGAGGCAACTCTGCATATTTCCACGTTGCATAAACCCCTCCAACCATTACAAGAATAACTATGACAATCAACAAAGAAAATGCATGTAAAACTTTCATTTAAATCTCCTTTATTGCCGCGTTGTTATTCCGCGTTTATGTAGTAAATAAGACGGCGTTCCTTTTCCTTTTCGATTTTCGCCTCAAGTATAGGAGTAACGATAATAGCCACCATAGCGAACAAAATACAAAGCCAACCTATAGGGGATTGCATAAACAAAATAAAGCTTCCTACAAAAGGAGTTCTTTCACCCGTATAAATCGCTTTCATTTGATCGTATGTAACGCTCATTTTGTCGGGATATTCATTTGCGTCACCCTGAAGCATAAAGAGTCTGCTATCGGGGTGCTTTTCGTTGGGCTCTTCAATACCCACAATTCTGTGAACAATCAAAATTCCTTCGTATTCATAAACAACAACATCGAAAAGCTCCAAATCCATTTCGTCGGGGAGCATTTTGGTTTTGATAACGTCAAACGCTTGGAATTGGTCGTTGAGATTGTTTTCCACAAGATATGTATTGTTTTTATGCTTTTCGGACATTGACCCTGTTTGAACAACTCTATAAACGGGGAGGTATTCGTTTAATGGCACGTCTCCATTGTGTTGAACGATTAACGAAAAAACGAAAACCAACATTAGTCCAATAAAGACCACGGACGAAAACAAGTAGATTATGTTTTTCGCAAAATCATTCACTTTTTCAAATTTTTGATTTCTCTCATAGTCTCTGAGAATTCTCTCGTCTTCGGCACCCGATCTTATCAATCGAATAGAAAGTCTTGTGATGACCGCTATGCAGAATATTGAGATAGTCACAAACATAACGTAAGTTATTAGACACAGAGCAGAAACATAAATATCATAATCAAACATATATGCCGTCCTTTGCTTCCGTATATCAACAACGGCAAGGAAGATTGCCGTTACTGTTAGTAGTTATTAATTACTGGTTAACTGTACCGTCTGTAACACGTGCAACGATGTTGCCTGTAAGAGCTACACGGAATGCATCGTGCTCTGTCTTTGTATCAAGAACGAATGTCTGAGAAAGAGAAATCATTCCTTTCAAATCGTCCTCATCCAATTCATAAACGAAGGATACTTCTTCGCCTACTGTCTGTTTTGTCCATGTGAAGATGTTGTTAAGTTCACCGTCGCCTGTATTTGAGAATGTAAAGATGTCAACGGGAGTACCGGTTTCACTGTAGTTACCATTTGCATCCATCTTATACTGCATTGTAGATGTTGTGCCGAAATACAATTCAGAAGGAACACCGTTTTCCTTAATCTCCTGAGGAGCATTTGTAGCGGGTGTGAAAGTAACTCTGAGGTAAATAGGCTGACCGTCATTAGAACCAAATACCAATTCAGATTCGTGATTTTCATTTGCCTGGTCGATTGTGAGAACGAGGTTGGACTCGATCTTGTATGTACCGTTAGCACCTGTCAATTCAACGTCAGCGATTGTAACTTTTGCTTCTGCGAAAGCATCAGCGATGTCGTTTGTACCTGCGTATGTCCAAACAGCGTAAACGCCTGTAATTGTGATACAAACCAAAAGAAGAGCAATAAGACCTAATCTTGCCATAATATATTTTCCTCCAAAAATAATAAATTGAACTCTTTGTTCACAGCAATTATAACACCATTACCATATAATTGTCAATAGTTTTTAGAATTTTTTTGCAAATTGTGACATTATTTCATTATAATAGCAACACAAATCTCCATTACACTAAAAAAAAGCACAGTTCATCTTGAACTGTGCTTTTTTCCAATCCCCACCCAACCGTGTGCCAAGAAATATAGAACCCTGTATTCAGGGCGGTGTCCTATCGTTATCTTTACTGCTCCCAACGTCCGCCATCTCTTGCGGGACAAGTCAACCGGGAAGAGCGCGGGAGGTCTGCAAACCAATACCGAATTTATTTCGAACTCCTTTAATCAAGTGTAGGTTCAATCACCTTAGCATCACGCGTTGCGCAGGATTTTTTCAAAAATTAATTATCTTTCTGCGTCGTAATCGATTTCGCTTGCGAAAAGATCGTCAAAGTAGTCAGCCACTCTGTCGAATTCCGCGTCATCGTCGATGGATACGAGAGTTTCCTCGCCGTCCTCAACAACGATCTTCAAAATTGTGTACTCGCAGAATTCCATATCAGGATCATCTTCAGCGGGAATGAAGGCATAATACTGATTGCCATTAAGTTCAGCCGCGCCGATAAGCTCAAATTCTCTTTCAACGCCCTCCTCGTCAACGAGCGTGAAAAATTCTCTTTCTGTATTGTTAGTTTCCATTTTTTAATCTCCTTTGTTAGTGTAACATTATTTTACTAAATTTATGCGCGTTTGTCAATACGTTAATAATCAAAATCTAAAATTTGTGCAAGTATGCTATTACTCACCTCAAAACCGCGCTCGTTGAGAGCCACGAACTCGTCATTTTGCAAAAAATACCCCATTTTTTCGCAAATTTTCACCTTTTCACCGTATTTTTCATCAAAATCGATGCCAAAACGGGCAAAAAACTCAGATTTTGATATTCCTCTGCTCGTCCTTAAACCAAGCATCAGAAATTCAAATTCCCTCTCACCTTGGGAAATTTCAAGCTCGTTTTCAACGCATTCACCCAAAAGATATTTGCCCATATCCTTCGTGTTTTCAATCCTCTTACCGCCAAAATCCGAATGAGCCGCAAGCCCTAAGCCAAGATACTCGTCAAGCCGCCAATATTTTGAATTGTGCCTCGACTCCCTGCCTGCTTTTGCAAAATTGCTTATCTCATAATGCGAATATCCCGCCCGCTTCATCGACGAAACAACCGCCTCATACATATCCGCAAGCGTGTCGTCGTCAGCAAGAGAATACCTGTTTCTCATTCTGTAAATCGGAGTTCCCTCCTCAAGCTGCAAGGAATAGATCGAGATATGCTCTGCTCCAAGTGAAATGATCCGACGAAGCGAAATTTCAAGACTATCCCCCGTCTGCGATGGAATACCAAACATCAAATCCACCGAAATATTGTCAAAGCCCGACTCGCGAGCGATAGAAAACGTGCGCTTCGCATCCTCAAACGTGTGCCGCCTGCCGATCAGCTTCAACTCGCTATCAATAGCACTCTGAATACCAATCGATAACCTGTTAACGCCAATTTTTCGCAATTCAACAAAATAATCCCCATCTCCGTAGGGGTCGGCGTCCCCGACGTCCCGCGAATCCAATCCATCTCCGTAGGGGACGGCGTCCTCGACGTCCCGTTTGCTTATCATCGGATTACACTCCAACGTCACCTCAACGTCCTCGCAAACCACAAAATTCTCGCGCACGCACGCCAAAATCCTGCCAATTTGCTCCGCATTCAATAAACTCGGTGTGCCGCCGCCAAAATAAATCGTGTCAACCAAATATTCCTTCGTTCCGCGCGACTTGATTTCACGCAAAAGCGCGCGAACATATTCCTCGCGCTCATTTGAATCCCTGCTCACAAACGAACAAAAATCGCAATAAAGACACTTCGTCCTGCAAAACGGAATATGTATATAAAGCCCCAATTTTCTTGGGGCTTTCTGATTTTTAATAATATCAATCATTGTCATCAAGCTTGAGGACCGCCATAAACGCCTCAGGCGAAACCTGAACAGAACCGAGCTGGCGCATCTTCTTCTTACCTTCCTTCTGCTTTTCAAGGAGCTTCTTTTTACGCGTAATATCACCGCCATAGCACTTCGCAAGCACGTCCTTGCGCATCGCCTTAACGGTCTCGCGCGCGATAATCTTCGAGCCGATAGCCGCCTGAATGGGCACCTCAAAGAGCTGGCGCGGAATGTTTTCCTTCAATTTTTCCGCAATTCTTCTCGCCCTTGCATACGCCTTCTCCTCGTGAACTATGAACGAAAGCGCGTCAACCTGCTCACCGTTGAGCAAGAAATCGAGCTTAACAAGATCGCTCTTGTTGTATTCGTCAAGCTCATAGTCAAGAGACGCATAGCCGCGCGAACGGCTCTTGAGCGCGTCAAAGAAATCGTAGATTATCTCGTTAAGAGGCAATTTGTAATGCAATTCAACACGCGTTGTGTCAATGTATTTCATATCAATGAAAATTCCTCGTCTGTCCTGACAAAGATCCATAAGACCGCCAACGTACTCCGTGGGAGTGATGATAGATGCCTTAACGAGCGGCTCGTATGCCGCCTCAATCTCGTCGGGAGACGGATAATTTGAGGGATTGTCAACCATTACATCCTCGCCATTTCTCTTTTTAACGCGATAAATAACGCTTGGCGCGGTTGTGATAAGGTCAAGATTAAATTCTCTTTCAAGTCGCTCCTCAATGATCTCCATATGCAAAAGCCCAAGGAAGCCGCAGCGGAAGCCGAAGCCTAACGCAATCGACGTTTCGGGCTCAAAGGTGAGAGCCGCATCGTTGAGCTTCAGCTTTTCAAGCGCATCGCGAAGATCACCGTAGCGCGAGCCGTCCGCAGGATAAATACCCGCATAAACCATTGGCTGAGCCGCCTTAAAGCCGGGGAGCGCCTCCGAGGTGGGATTGTCCACAAGAGTGATAGTGTCACCGATTCGCGTGTCGCCAACGCTCTTGATCGAAGCCGCGAAATAACCAACCTCACCCGAGTGAAGCTCACCCGAGGATTTAAGTCCAAAGGGCTCCATAGTGCCAACATCCACAACGTCATAGGTCTGATCCGCACTCATCATCTTTATTTTATCTCCAACCTTGAGCGAGCCGTCAATAATCTTAACGTAAACGACAACTCCAAGATATGAGTCATAGTAAGAGTCGAAAAGCAACGCCTTGAGAGGCGCGTTCTCGTCACCCTCGGGCGCAGGAATAAGCTCAACCACCGCATCAAGCACCGATTGAATATTTAAGCCCGTCTTAGCCGAAACCGCAGGACATTCCTGTGCTTCAATACCGATAATATCCTCAATTTCATCTCTGCAACGTTGAATATCCGCACTCGGTAAATCTATTTTGTTGATTACAGGCACGATTTCAAGATTTGCATCAACCGCCAAATAAGCATTGGCAAGCGTCTGCGCCTCAATGCCCTGCGTCGCGTCAACGACCAAGAGAGCGCCCTCGCAAGCATTCAGCGAGCGCGATACCTCATAGTTAAAGTCAACGTGACCGGGAGTGTCGATAAGATTGAGAACGTATTTCTCCCCGTCGGGCGCAGTATAGTCGAGCTTGACCGCACGCGCCTTGATGGTAATACCTCTCTCCTTTTCGAGATCCATATTGTCAAGCACCTGCTCCTCCATCTCTCGCTTCGTAAGAGTCTGCGTCGCCTCAAGAATTCTGTCAGCAAGCGTGCTCTTACCGTGGTCGATGTGAGCAATTATTGAAAAATTTCTAATGTGTTTCTGTCTTTCGTTCATTTTATATTTCCTTAAGGTTAGTTTATAAAGATGTTCTTTTTCGAAAAAAAGAACCAAAAAGCTTTTAATCGTTTTAAGAAGTAAATCTCGCGCAAATCGTGTTGCTTTATAAAGTAAAGCAACACATAACGATCTTCTCGGTGTAGAACAGGCACCTCGAAAATCTATGATTTGCTACTGCAAAGTATAGACATATTGCTATCAAAACGGCAACGCACTAACAAAGTAAATTTAGAAAAGCAAATCTTTGATTTGGTTTTCGTAGTACGAATAATAAAATAGCCGTTGAAAATTTATTTTCATAAGGATATTTTATTGTTTGTACCGATAAAACACTCGTGTTTTATCGAAAATTTACGTAGAGTCAGCACTAACCCACGCGATAGTTTTGACCCACTTTTTCAAAAGTGGGAGCCCAAGCGGCTTGAGCGATTTTTCTTTAACTATCTATTCATCAAACTCCAAATAGTCAAAAATCCTATAAATATTCCCCGCGCCCATAACGACAAGCGCATCGCCGGGATAAAGAGTTGAATGAAGCTCATTCGCCACGAACTGAAGGTCGGGCGCGTATTCCGCCTTGTCACCAATGCGGATAGCAAGCGTCTTGCCGCTGATACCAAGGTCATCGGTTTCTCTTGCAGGGTAAATATCCGCAATAAAAACTCTATCAACGGCATCAAAGCTCTTTGCAAAATCGTCCATAAGAGCAAAGGTTCTGCTAAAGGTGTGGGGCTGGAAAACGCAGAATAATCTTTGAACGTCGTCGCGCTTTTTAACGCCCTCAAGGGTTGTTGCAACCTCCGTCGGATGATGACCGTAATCGTCAAACACAAGCGCCTCGTTTATGCTTCCCTTATATTCCATTCTTCGCTTTGCGCCGCGGAAATTATAAAGACCTTTAGCGATTTTTTCAGGTTCAAGACCCGAAACGTGAGCCGCAGCAAAGGCGGCAAGAGCATTGTAAACGTTGTGCTCACCCGTAACCGAAAGCTTAACGTGGGCAAGGAACTCGCCCCAATGCATAATGTCAAATTCAGCAAATCCACGAGGAAAGTGAATATTAATCGCAGTATAATCTGCGCTCTTACTATCAACGCCAAAAGTCACGATTTTACCCGAATAGCCGTCAAGTGCCTCGGGAACGTGCTCGTTGTCGATATTGGCAATAACCATACCGTTGTCACCCGTGAGAGCGGCAAATCTTGAATAAGAATAGCAAACCTGCTCAATATTGTCAAAATAATCGACGTGGTCAAGCTCAATATTAAGAATTATCGCAAGCGAGGGATTGAAGTCAAGGAAGGAATCCATATATTCGCACGCCTCAAAAATAAAATTCTCGCTATTACCTATTCTGTATGCGCCGCCCATCGCGTCAAGTTCCGCGCCCGAAAGCACGGTGGGGTCGCCGTCCGCCTCCATAAAAACAGTGGCGCACATAGAGGTGCAGGTGCTTTTTCCGTGCATACCCGAAACACCTATTCTGTTTTTATATCCGAGCATCAGATAGCCAAGATAGTCCGCACGCGAAATGCAAGGGATACCTCTCTCAAGAGCCCTGACGTATTCGGGATTGTCAGGAGAGATAGCAACCGTGTAAACGACGGCATCGTAGCTTTCCATATTTTTAGCATCGTGGGAATAAAAAACCTCAATTCCCTCCCCCTTAAGTCTTTCGGTCAAAGCGGTCTTCTCTCTGTCCGAGCCGCCAACACGATAACCTCTCAAATGGGAGATATGGGCAAGGGATGACATATTTATTCCACCCACTCCGATAAAATAGATGCTCTTGCAATTTTCGAGCATCAAACGTATATTTTCAACTCCATAATGTGTATTGGGAGTAGCCATAATTCATCCTTTCAGCAAAAATAAAAAAGTTCACAATTTGTTATTAATTGTTCATAAATTGTTTATAAAATAATAATTTTTAGTATGTATAATGGTAATAATTGGGGTGTAAAATAGAAATAATAAAACAACAAAGGAGATCAATATGAAAATTACAGACATCAAAATCAGAAAGACATTTTCAGAAGGACCAATGAGAGCAATCGCTTCAGTCACCTTTGACCACCAGCTCGTTGTTCACGACATTAAAGTAATCTATGCAAAAGAAAAGTACTTCATCGTAATGCCCAGCCGCAAAAATCCCGATGATACTTACCGCGACATCGCTCATCCCATCAATGCGGAATTCCGCGCGTTGCTTGAAGAATCGGTAAAGGCGGCATACGACGCAGAGCTTGAGGCGCTTGCAAAAGCAGAGGGGAACGAAGCCCTTTAATTTTCAATAATTTTACAACCGACTGCCACACCATTGGTGTGGCAGCTTTTTTATTTATTAACTATGTTGTGATATTTCCCGTGCGAAAACAAAAAGCCGTTGTCAGATAAGGATAAATTTCCAAAGCTCCCGTCAAAATCTCCAAGCGAGCCGGGGTTAAACAAAACCAAATCCTTATTCACTCCGCGAATGCTTCCTTTTTTAATATATTCAAGAGTGGGCACGTGAGTGTGACCGAAAAGAGCGATATCCGCATCCATTTCCGAGGCTGCACGGCAAAGCTCCTCCCTGCCGTATTTGACGTTCAAGGTATTTCCGTGAGTCAGAAAAACCTTATAATTTCCAACCGCAATAACTCGGCAAAACGGAATCTCCTCGCCGTATGGCGTAAAACACACTCCAATGTCGCAATTCCCTCTCACAAGGTGAGTGATTATATTGTGATACTCATCACACGAAAACAAATCGTTAAGACCGTCACCAAGAAAGATAAGATTTAAAGCCTCACCCTCCGGAAGCAATTTTTGTCTATACTGAATAAGCTCCCTAAGGCGCGTTATCTTTCCGTGCGTATCGGATACGATAAGAATATCCCTATTCATTATTTCTTATTTTGAAATTTTTTTGCAGCTTTCAAAACCGCAGGATCAAGAGGTATCGGCTGGCACGCCTTTGGCATAGAAAGATTTACCGCATCCTTAACTATGGTGAAGGTTACCTTACCCTTAACTCTTTCAATTTCTCCGTCAACCGAAATATCGGTCGGGCGGTAGAAAACAAGCTCTGCCTTCTTGCATTTTTTATATGCAAGCACGTCAGGCATACTCTTTTCGGTAAGATGCGTTCCTGCCTTGTAGTGTCCCAAAATCTTAATAAAGGTCATAAGCGGAAGCTTATCTATGATACAACAGTCAATAATTCCGTCGTTAAAGCTTGCGGCAGGCGCTGCGTGGTAGCCCGCGCCATAGTACTGTCCGTTTGCAAAAACACACGCCTGGAATTTATCTCCTCTCGTATGCAAAACGCCGTCAAAATAAACCTTACCGTTAACTATTGCGGTGTCAAACTGCGTGATTTTTTGCGCAATGCCCGCGGTATATGCAAGCTTCGAGGGAAGGAAAATGCTTCTTCTGTTAAGAGAAACCTGCTTAGCAACCTCACAGTCAAAGCCCGTATTGATAAGATTTACCGCATATTTATCATTATATTTGAGCAAATCCATTTTTCTCGTTTCGCCGTCGAGCTGAGCATCGATGTTGAAAAGCTGCTCGTTGTGCTCAAAATTTCTAACGAAATCGTTACCCGTTCCCATAGGAATAATACCGAGCTCCGCGTGATCGAAGCCTACGAGTCCCGACGCAACCTCCTTAATGGTTCCGTCACCGCCGCAAGCGTAAAATCTCATCGGCTCGTTGCTGCTTTGACACATTTTCTTAACGAATTCCGTGGATTCGCCCTGCTTTTCGGTAATGTGAACCGCATAGTAAACCTGACGTCTATCGCAAACCTTATGAATATCGTCGATAAGCGCGTGGAATCTCGTTCCCTTTCCTGCAGCAGGATTCATAATAAAAAAGTGCTTCATTTTACACCTCGTTTTCTGAATTGTTCATAAAATAATATTTCACCGCTTATAATTTTAACACAATAATTGCAATATGTCAGCATTTAATTTTCAAAGCATATAATTATATATATAAACAAAGTGTTAATTTTTAGGAGGTTTTTTATGAATTTCGATAAAAAAGCACTCAAAAAGCTTTCAAAGCTATCTGATGACGAGCTCACCGCAGTTATTAAGGAGCTTGCTCTTGAAGCGGGAGTGGGTGATGCAAATTTCAACGTCAGCAAAAATGATCTGACTAAAATCCGTACCTTTCTGACATTTGCAACCGACGAGCAAATCGCATCGCTTTTATCCGAGTTCGGAGGCAAAAAACAATGAGTGAAGCAAATGAAAACCTTAGCCCCGCCCCCGATCTTTCAGCAGTGCTTTCAACCCTTATTTCCAACCCCGATACGCTTTCGAGATTGAGTGGAATTCTATCAAAAATATCCTCGGAAGCAAGCGACGATGATTCCCCACCCGAGAGTGATTTAGCGAGCAACGTTGGCACAAATCAAATAGCCAAAGATGAAAATAAGACAATTATTGATAATTCTCTCCCCACTCAAGCCACATCTATCAATCCCGATTCAAGTGTGGATTTTTCAAAAATCGCGTCGCTCTTTTCTTCAATCAATCTGCCGCAAAAATCAAAAAACACCAAGGAGATTGCCCTTCTTTTAGCCATCAAGCCATACCTTTCACCGCGCCGAAAAGAGCTTATCGACGGCTTTATTAAGCTATCAAGTTTCAGTGAAATTTTCAAAAATTTTAGCCCCAAAGGAGAGTCGGATGTACTACAGTAAAAATAATTTTACCAACGTTACCGTGCCAAAAAATTATTCCGGAAACGCCTTTCGTGTAATTGATGAAACCGAAAAACGAAGCATAGAAAAAACGCTTGATGATAAAGAGGATTCAAGCATCTCTTTTCCAACAAAAGCAGAAGAAAAAAATGAGGAAAAGGTCACGGTATCAGCCCCCACACCCTCTCTTTTGAATTCTCTTTTCTCCAATATTTCAGTTGAAGATCTCCTCCTGCTCGGTCTGATTTTCGTTATCCACCAAGAAAATCCCAACGATTCTATTCTCATTCTGCTCCTAATTTTACTGTTGGCTAAATAAATTGGTATTTAGCGGGGAGATGAAAAAGTTAGTTAAAGTTAAGATCGCCTACGCGGCGGGCGCCCACTTTTGAAAAAAGTGGGTCAAAACAATCGCTTGGTGTGTGCAGAGTCTGCGTAAATTTTCGA
>JAFVRQ010000068.1 GCA_017504245.1 Clostridia bacterium
CAGGTAATGGCACTTGTTGAAATCAAATAATTTAATCAATAACACAAAAACATTTTAAAAATATACCCCATCGCCTTCGGGCGATGGGGCAACAGAGAAGAGAAAAAAATGAAAAAATTATTTACTTCTTTAACGGTTGTAGTAGCATTAGTTCTTTTAATGACTATTACGGTTTCCGCAGCGTTTTCTTCAAGCGTGCTTTCTAATCCCACGTATTCGTTGAATAATAACGGAATTAAGTATCGCGAAGCAACTGTATCTGAGAGCGGAACACAAAAAATATTTTACGGTGAATATGACTCCACAGGCACCGACGCTGAGTATGAATGGGTAGTTCATAGCATTAGAGAGGATTCAACAACAACTCTTTCAACGGTTATGAAGATTGCCAAGGATTATGAGGCAAAAACAGGACGCAAGGTAATGCTCGCGGTAAACGGTGACTATTTCTATAACACCGGTGAAAACGTTGATTCCTACGTTAATAACGGCATCGTTATTAAAAAGGGAAATATGGCAACTAAGAATTGTATTGGCTTTGATAACAACGGAAAAGTTGTGGTTGGCAGAATGACTGAAACAGAAATTCGCCTTGTTACTTATGATAAAGACGGTAACTCACAGTTTTTCGAGGTTGATAAATTTAACGAGCAGCCCTCTTCAGGCGAGATAGCTATTTATAATGCTGCAGGTACATATACAGTTACCAATGCAGGTGCAATGATAGTTAAATCAGACTCTGCTAATCTTAATTCATATCCCGTTTGGGGATCTGACTACACAATGACTGCTACGGGCGTTCAGGATAGTAAGACATTTACTCTTACCAGCGGTCAGTATGCGGTTGTTTATACTTCAGCTCATAACGACGTATTCGGTAAGCACGTTTACGGTGAGAAGGTTGACCTCGTTGAAATTCCTGCAGGCGAATTCGCAGGATGTACTTGGGTAGTTGGCGGATATGACGTTCTCGTTGACAATTTTGTTGCTAACACAAACTGTCACACCGATAATAGCGGTAACTCCGCAGCCCCCCGTACATTTATCGGCTTCAAGGAAGACGGCACGGGATTTGTTTGCGTTGTTGACGGACGCGGTGCAGGCGGCTCAACAGGTATTACTGTAAATCAGGAAGCACAGCTTGCAAAGGTTCTTGGCGCACAGTACGCGCTTGAGCTTGACGGCGGCGGTTCTTCCACTATGGTAGTTCGTATCAACGATACTCTTACACTTCGCAATAGTCCCTCCGACGGTTCAATGAGAGCCGTATCAAATGCAATTTTGCTTGTTGAAAAGCCAAAGGCAGAGGATACACACGAGCACAGCTTCGTTGAAGGCAAGTGCGAGTGCGGTGCAACCGACCCCAATTACAACGGCGGCTCTACAGGTGGGGATCATACTCACTATTGGAATGCCGCAACTTGTACAGAACCCCGTACCTGTGAATGCGGCGAAACACTCGGCGCAGCTCTCGGACACAAATACGTTGATGGCGTTTGCACGAGATGTCAGGCGGAGGATCCCGATTACGTTCCTCCTCACGAGCACAGCTTCGTTGAAGGTAAGTGTGAGTGCGGGGAAGAGGATCCCGATTACGTGCCGGATACACCCACGCAGCCCGTGGAAACCAAAACCGGCTTTGCGGCGTGGATTCAATCCATTATCGATGCTATTATGAAGTTTTTTATGGAATTATTTTCCTAAAAAATAAATCAATTTAATTTACAAGGAGAAAGAAAATGAGAAAGATTTTATCTTTAATTCTTTTGGCAGCTATGCTTCTTACAAGCGTACTTGCTACGTCTTGCGGCGATGACAAGGGCGACAAGACAAATACAGACGAAATCAATTACGATATTGATTTGTCAAACAAGCCCACACTTAACGTTTTGATGCCCAACTCCGGTAAGGACATCGCAGCAGTTAACAGCAACGTTAACGCGCAGGTTATTCAGCAGATTACGGGCTATACCGTAAACTACACACAGCTTCCTGCTGATGCAACGACAACTCTTAACACAATTATGATGGATAAAGAGCAGTATGACGTTATGAAGCTCACAAAGGATCAGTTCAGCGACCTCGTTGACCAGGATATGCTTCTTGACATCACAGACGCTCTTAAAACATTCGCTCCCGATATGCTTGCTAATATTTCTCAGGAATCCTGGGACGTTGTAACAGTTGACGGAAGAATTTACGGTATCCCCGAAAGAGCTTCCAGCGACAATATCGAAAATCCCATCGTTCTTAACTATGACCTTATGCTTGAGCTTGACCTTGAAGAGCCCGAAACTCTTGAGGACTTCACAAACGTTCTTAAAAAAATGACTGAGCACCTTGGCAAGCCCGCTTTGACGTTCGATAAGTTTACTCCCCTCATTCCCGCTATTTCCGCAGCATTCGGTATCTATACATACTGGCAGGAATATGACGGTCAGGTTCTTTACTATATGAACGCTCCCAGATACAAGGACTACGTTGACTATATGCACTCTCTTTACGATGCAGGCTATATTGACAAGGAAGTAGCAACAAACGATGCTGCAACTGCAACAAACCGTTTCGTAAACAGCTTTGACGCTTCCGCAGGCGGCGCAAAGGCAGGCGCATACGCTTGCTCATTGTGGACAGTTTCAGCAATCACAACAGGCCTTTCCACAAAGGGTATTGATACATCCGATACACTTGACAACCACCTTACATACATTCGTTCTCTCAAGGAAAATGCAGGTGACACTGAAAAGGTTTACCGTTCAAGCGGTTACACATACATCACTGCTATTCCTTACTATATGGCAGACAGAGCGGGCTATGCTCTTGACTGGATGAACTCCAAGATTAAGGATACTGATGCTGAGCCCAACTTCCGCACAATGGTTATCGGTGAAGAGAACGTTCACTGGACCTTGACCGCTGACGGTTCATATATGCCCCTCAATCCTGCATTCGCAGAGAAGGACGACGCTTCTTACTATATGACGGGCTCTAACGAGAACAAGTACACAGATTACTGGCTTGCTCGTGTTCGTAAGCAGCCCGAGCTCTTCAGAGCTTGGTCCACTATGATGGAAGACGCTGATTCCGTTGGCGTTTACAACATCGTTGACTTTACTCCTCCTCTCAAGACATACACGGCTAACCGCGCTAATATCGAAACCAATGCTCAGGACTGGTTCTATATGATGCTTAAGGATGGCTCAGGTAAGCTCGCTGAATATCAGGCAAAGCTTAACGGTCAGTATAAGTGCGCTGATGCAACAGCAGAAATCAACAACTGGTACAAAAACAAATAAAACATTATTAAAGGAGTGCACAATATGAGCACCAAAAAACAAAAAATGACTTTTGGAGCAAAGGTGAAGAAGTATAAATCGCTTATTCCTTTTGTTATTCCTGCAATGATGTTTGCTCTGGTTTTCTCATATTTACCTATGACGGGTATTTTGATTGCCTTTAAGGATAATCCCAACTTTTTAAGATACGATGTTTTAACTGCATTCCAAAAATCTGAATGGACACTGGAAAACTTCAGAATTTTGTTTTCCGACCCTGAAATTTTGTCTTATATCAGAAATACCTTGATTATTTCAGTTATGAAGATAGTAATTTTGTTCCCATTGCCGATTATTTTAGCGGTAATGATCACCGAGCTTAGAAGCAAAAAGTTTTCTAAGCTCGTGCAGGGAATAGTTTTCTTGCCCCACTTCTTTTCTTGGGTAGTTATCGTTGGTATTTTCAACAGCATTTTCGGAATGTATGGACCTATCAACAACTTAAGCGTTGCCCTTGGCGGAGAAGCAATCCACTTTATGGGCGAGCCCGGTTGGTTCAGATGGCTTGTTGTAATCCTTTCAGGTTGGAAGGAAATCGGATATAGCTCCATTGCGTATATCGCGGCAATTATGTCAATCGACCCCGCTCTTTATGAGGCGGCGAAAATTGACGGTGCAGGCAAGATGAAGCAGATCTGGAGTATCACAATTCCTTCAATTATGCCTACTATCATAGTAATGCTTATCATTCGTATAGGTTATTTGATGGACGCGGGCTTTGAGCAGGTATATGCTATGCTTAACTCACTCACAAGAGAAACGGGTGAAATCATTGGTACATACGTTTACCGATTGGGCTTCTCAATGGGTAAGAGTAACTATGGTTTGTCCACGGCTGTCGGTTTGTTTAACGGAGTAATTTCTTTGATTTTGATCCTTTCTGCAAACTACTTCAGTAAAAAGAAAACAGGAAATGGTGTGTGGTAATTATGGCTAAGAATTTAACAGTTAGAAACAGCAACAAAATTAAAGAAAATCGTTTATTTAACACTATAAACGTTATAGCATTGGCGATTATTTCGATTGTCTGCTTTATACCATTTCTTAACGTATTGTCAGTAGCATTATCTACTGCGGGAAACGAAATAAACTTTACTCCCAAGGGTTTTACCTTGTTTAATTTCCAATACGTTTTATCGGATGTAGGATTTTGGAGAGCAATGGGAGTATCCTTCCTTGTAGTTGTTTGCGGAACAATACTTTCAGTAACGGTAATGTTCGCGGCGGCATATGCTTTGTCCAAGCCAAATTTTCCTGCTCGAAAGGGAATTATGGTATTCTTTATTATCGTAATGATTTTCTCGGGCGGTATGGTTCCCAATTACCTCGTTGTTAGTGCGTTGGGACTTACGAAAACACCCTTGGCATTGATTTTGCCATCGGTTGTTCAGGTTTATAACCTTATTTTGATCAGAAGCTATCTTGAGGGACTTCCGCTTGAGCTTGAGGAATCTGCCTCCATTGACGGCGCAAACAACCTTCAGATAATGTTCAAGATATTGTTGCCTATGTCAATGCCCTGCGTTGCAAGTGTTAGCTTATTTACGGCGGTAACGCTTTGGAATAACTACACAAGCGCGTTGCTTTATCTTGGTACTGAAGAAAAATGGTACCCCTTGTCGCTCTATATCCTTAACTACATTCAGTTGCCCCCCGACACTCTTTCGGTGGCAATGAAGGATTTGCAGAAGGATAATATTGAAGCGGCTATGATCGTTGTTAGTATAATTCCCATCTTGTTAGTTTACCCGTTGGTACTCAAGTACTTTACAAAGGGTGTAACAGTGGGCGCAGTAAAGGGATAATATGACCATATGTATTGATATGGGTGCAACCGAAATTAAGGTTGCACCCATTAAAAGAAGTGAAAACAGATTAATCGTTGGTGAGCTTAATAAGTTTCCCACCAATGCTTCCCTTGGAAAAGAGGGAATAGTTGATGCTTTATACAGAGCAATTTCTTCATTGAACGGAGAGGATGCCACAGGCATTGCTATCGCATCCGCAGGCGATATCGACGTTAATACTTCGACTATCACCTATGCAACGGAAAATCTACCCGGTATGATAGGGTTTGATTTTGCCTTGTTTTGTAAAGAAAAATTCAATCTGCCTGCCAAGGCAATAAACGATGCTCACGCGGCTTTGCTCGGTGAAATGGTTTACGGCGCAGGAGCAGAGTATCAGGACAAGAGAGTCGTTATGCTTACTCTTGGCTCGGGTGTTGGCGGCGGATATTATGCAGGCGGCGAGATCGTTTCAAATGAAGAAAACGATTACGGACGCTTCGGACACATCTGTCTTGAAAAGGACGGAAGACTTTGCACCTGCGGTAAGCGTGGATGTGTGGAGATGTATTTGTCCGGTCGATCAATACACAGAGATGCGCAGGCGCTCTCGATTGACGGCGGCGACATTTTTGAAAAATACGGCAGGGGAGAGCCCAAAAACGTTGAATTTGTTAACGTTTTGAGAGAAAACCTTAAAAAATCTCTTGATTTGATTATGCAGGTTAGCCCCTTTGACGTATGTATTATCGGCGGCGGTGTTGCCGATTGGATGGAGGAGCATTTTTACTCCATTACCGATAGTTTAGGATATAAAATTATCAGAGCCTCACTTGGTAACAGCGCGGGCTTTTACGGAGCTTACGCTCATTACAATAGAGGTTAAGTCACATAAGCCGAGAATAAACGCTCGGCTTTAAATTGGAAATTTCGCATTATTAAAAAATGCTTAAATATAAAATTTTTTATTGCTGAAGGTAAAATAAGAAATGAAAACAATAAACGCACAAGTAATTATTTGCGGTGCTTCACTTGGTGGCACTATCGCGGCTATAAGCGCGGCTAAAGAAGGAAAAAAGGTTATTCTTCTTGAAAAAACAAAGTGGATCGGAGGTCAGCTCACCTCCCAAGCCGTTCCTCCCGACGAGCATATGTGGATAGAGGAGCAGGGCTGCACTCGTTCATATCAGGAATACAGAACCAAGGTTAGAAGCTATTATAGAAATCTTGAGGGCTATTCTGAGGAAATCAAGAATAGAGAGCATTTTTGCCCCGGTGCTTCCGAGGTTAGCTGGATTGCTCACCCCCCCCGTCTTGCACTTTCCATTCTTGAGGGTATGGTTGCTCCTTACGTTGAAAACGGTAGCTTGACCATTTATACTGAGGTTCAAATGAAGGAATGCTTCACCGAGGGTGACGAAATTAAGGGTGTTGTTTATAATATTGACGGTGAAGACGTATTGCTTACGGGTGAATACTATCTTGACGGTACGGATATTGGTGAGCTTATTTGCATTTCGGGCACTGAATATCGCGTTGGAGCGGAAAGTAAGTATGAAACGGGCGAGGAGGATGCCCCCGAGGTGGGAGATCCTGAGGATATGCAGTCCTTCATATATTCCGCTTGTATTGAGAATAGACGTCAGGGTAATTATACTATCGAAAAGCCCGAGCTTTATGATAAATTCAGCCGGATGATGATGCCTTATGACGATCATAAGCTTTATTCAATGTACGGTCCCAACTCATCAACGGGCAAGGCAAAGAAATTCGGTATGTTCCTTGAGGAATTCAACGAGGAGGGAAAGGAGCTTTTCCCCTTGTTCAAATACAGGAGAATAGTTTGCTCGGATTATTTTACCGACGGAAGCCAACCCTATGACGTAACTCTTATAAACTGGCCTCAAAACGACTTCTTCCACGGCAACCTTTTTGATTGCGAGGACGCAGAATATAACGATTATCTTGCAAAGCAATATACTCTTTGCTTCGTTTATTGGCTTCAGACGGAAGCGCCAAGATATGATGGCGGCAAGGGTTATCCGTATTTCAGATTAGCTCCCGAATACGTTGGTACGGAGGACGGCTTGTCAATGGCTCCGTATATCAGAGAATCAAGACGTATTAAGGCGAAAAAGACCATTACCGCAACCGACGTTTGCGATGCTGAAAAATGCAAATTTGAGGATAGCGTTGGTGTTG
Organism: Clostridia bacterium; assembly: GCA_017504245.1. GTDB lineage: Bacteria > Bacillota > Clostridia > Oscillospirales > CAG-272 > RGIG4608. Next base: position 7,325 of record JAFVRQ010000068.1, read on the forward strand.
GAAGCTATCCCATTGACCTTCATATAACAACAAAAACACATACCTTCTTCTATAAGCCAACGCATAGATTTACAATTTCTCTTGGCGCGATGATTCCCGAGAGAATGAAGAATATTTTGCCCGCTTGTAAGAATATCGGATCTACCCATCTTACTAACGGTTGCTATCGCTTGCATCCCGTTGAGTGGAACGTTGGCGAGGTTGCGGGGCTTCTTGCATCCTTCTCAATAGACAAGGGCGTGCTTCCCGTTGACGTTTGGGAGAAGAAGGAATTGTTCGAAGAATTCTGCTTGTTGCTTGATAAGCACGGAATTCAGAGATATTGGGATGAAAACAATCTTGAGGCAGGATATGAGCGTGTTAAAAAGCTCAAAACCTTTGCTTAAATTTATGTATTTGGAGGGTGACTATGCTTGCTTTAAAAAATGCAAAAATAGTGCTTGAAAATGGTATATCAGAGGGAAAAGTATTGCTTCTTTCCGATAAAATCGAGAAAATAGCAGAAGAAAGTGAAATTCCCGAGGGCGTAGAGGTTATTGATTGCAAGGGCGGATATATTACCCCCGGCTTTATCGACCTGCACATTCACGGATATTTAGGCAAGGACGTTTGCGATGCGACGGCTGAAAGCATCAGAACAATCGCAGGAGGACTTGTTGAGAACGGTGTTACGGGCTTTTTGCCCACAACGATGACCGTTGATATGGAAGTAATTAAGGGCGCACTTAATGCTTGTCGCGAGGTTAAAAATAGCGGCGATTACTATGGCTCTCAAATCCTTGGCGTTCACGCAGAAGGTCCTTTCATCTCCGCATCCAAAAAGGGCGCGCAGGACGAAAGATATATACTTAAACCCAATGCAGACTTCGTTAAAGCAAATGAAGATATAATCAAAATCATCACACTCGCTCCCGAAGAGGATAAGGACTTTGCAGAGATAAAAAGAATGGCAGATGAAACCAATGTGGTAGTGTCTATGGGACATACCTCTGCGGACTATAAGACTGCGATGGAAAGCACAAAGAATGGTGTTAGGCACGCAACGCACCTCTTTAACGCGATGACTCCTATGACGCATCGCGCTCCCGGTGTTGTTGGCGCGGCACTTAACTCCGACGTTACTTGCGAGCTCATCGTTGATACCTATCACGTTGATCCCGCACTCTATGAAATGGTGTACAAAATGAAGGGAAGAAAGCTCTGCTTCATCACCGACTGCTTGCCTGCAGGAGGACTTCCCGAGGGAGAATATACTCTCGGTGGCGCGAAGATTATCTATAAGAACAATCTTTGTAAATTAGAGGACGGAACCATCGCAGGAAGCGTATTAAAGTTCAATAAGGGTGTTTGGAACGTATATACCAATACAAGTATCCCACTTTGGGAGTGCGTAAACTGTGCAACCCTCAACCCCGCAAATGCTATAGGTGTTGCAGATAAAAAGGGATCTATTGAAGTCGGCAAGGATGCAGACATCGTAATACTTGATAACGAATTTAACGTAAAGAAAACAATTATCGGAGGCGTTGTAAGATATGAAGCTTAAAGTAAATGCAAAGCTTGATAGTGGCTTTATGCCAATGGCTCTCGTTTGCAGAGAAATGAGAGAAAATACAAAATACAACGGACAAGACATTATTGTTGCAGTTGAAAGGAATCAGGGCTATACATACGTATATAAAACAAGAATATATAAGGATAACACAGGACACGATGAGGAAAACTGCAAATTCATAGACAGAATTGCAAAAACTCTTTTGTGGGTAGCGGGTGGCTATAAGATCACTGTTGCAGGAAGTAAGGTCGTTGGCGAATACGTTAAGAATACCTTCTGCCACGGCGGTACGAGGGACTTTGATGCTCGCTTTATGGAGAGAGTATATGAAAGACCCTTTGAGGTAGTTGTAACCGACCTTGAAAACGCACCCAAAGAAAAAAGCTCTGCTTCTCCCGTAGGTAAGCACCTTGACGGTTGCCGTATCGGATTTGACGCAGGTGGCTCTGACAGAAAGGTGTCTGCCGTTGTAAACGGTGAAACGGTATATTCCGAGGAGGTAGTTTGGTTTCCCAAGCTCAATGCTGATCCCAACTATCACTATGAGGGAATACTGAGTGCAATGAAAACTGCCGCATCACATATGCCGAGAGTTGATGCAATCGGTGTATCAAGCGCGGGTGTGTATATAGACAATAAGATAATGGTCGCATCACTCTTTATTAAAGTAAATGATGATGACTTTGAAAAGAGAGTAAAGAATATGTATATCGACGTTGCACGCGAGATAGGAGAGAATATCCCGATTGAAGTTGCAAACGACGGTGACGTAACTGCTCTTGCAGGTGCTATGAGCTTAGAGGACAACGGAATCCTCGGTATCGCTATGGGTACAAGCGAAGCAGCAGGATACGTAGATATGGACGGAAACATCACGGGCTGGCTCAATGAGCTTGCATTTGCACCAGTTGACTATAACGAGGGCGCAATGGTTGACGAGTGGTCGGGTGACTACGGCTGCGGAGTTAAATACTTCTCACAGGACGGAGTAATCAAGCTCGCCCCCTATGCAGGTATTGAGCTTGATGAAAACCTTTCTCCCGCAGAAAAGCTTAAAGTAGTACAAAACCTTATGAAAGAGGGCGATGAGAGAGCAAAGGCAATCTATGAAACAATCGGTGCATACTTTGGCTATTCGCTCGCATATTACGCCGAATTTTACGATATAAAGCACGTTCTCATTATGGGACGAGTAACAAGCGGTGATGGCGGAGAGATCCTCTTAAACAAAGCGAGAGAGGTCATAGCAACCGAATTCCCCGAACTCAACGAAAAGATAACCCTCAACATCCCCGATGAAAAGGCAAGAAGAGTAGGACAGTCGGTTGCTGCTGCAAGCTTGCCCAAAATCAGATAATTTATTAATATGATATACACTATTAAAAACGATAAAACCGAGATCAAGATAAACTCACTTGGCGCAGAGGTGCGAAGCGTAATACACAACGGAAAACAACGCGCTTGGCAAAATGAAACGGGCGAGTGGTCGGGCTGTGCAATACTACTTTTCCCATTCGCTGGTTTTAATCGACTTGTCTATGACGGAGTTGATTTCGGTATTCAAAAGCACGGCTTTTGCAGAAGCGAAGAATTTGAGCTGACAAAAGCAGAAAACGACAATATCACCTTTGTTCTTAAAGAAAATGAGCGAACAAAGGCGGTTTATCCCTATAATTTTGAGTTTTTTGTGAAATACGCGCTTGTTGAGAATGGCTATGAGGTTTCATATATCATCAAGAATACAAGTGACAGAGAAATCCCTCTCGCTTGTGGTGGACACGAAAGCTTTGCGCTTGATAAAGAAGTAGAGAACTACTACGTGGAATTTGAAAATGATGAAAAATTCGACTTTTTAGTTCACAACGCAGGCGGTATGCTCACGGGCGAAAAAGTGAGTCACGGCAAGGGAAAAATACTTCCTCTCGAAAAGGATTTTATCGACAATAGCGCAACCGTAATTCTCGGTGAAATCAATTCAAGAAAAGCAACGCTCAAAGATAAGAAAACCGATGAAAAGGTAGTTGAAATCACCTTTGATGGCTTTTCAAATCTTCTTTTGTGGCATCCCCACGGCTCAAAAATGCTCTGCATTGAGCCCTGGCAGTGCTTACCTTCATACGTTGACGAAATTAAAGAATTTAAAGAGAGAAAAGGCGTGATAACTCTTGAAAAGGGCGAAAGAATCAACTTTACAAGAGCAATCAAGTACTAATAAAAGGATAATTATGGATATAGTTAAGCTTACACCCGCCTATAAGAGCATTATTTGGGGCGGAAATAAACTCAAAACCGAATATGGTAAGGTTACAGACCTTTCTCCATTGGCAGAAGCTTGGGAGCTTGCATTTCATAAGGACGGAAAAAATCTGCTTGAAGATGGTACCCCTCTTTGCGATGTTGTTACCGAAGCGGAGCTTGGAGAAAATTGTCGTGGCTTTGATTTCTTTCCTGTGCTTGTTAAATTTATTGATGCTCAGGATAAGCTCTCCGTTCAGGTGCATCCCAATGATGAATATGCCCTAAAGCACGAAAATTCGCTCGGTAAAACGGAGATGTGGTACATAGTTGATGCTGACGAGGGCGCGGGTATTTATCTCGGCTTTAAGCAGGATATAACGAAGGAGCAATTCGTTCGTGCAATCGAGGAGAAAACGCTCACCGATTATCTTAAATTTATTCCTGTTAAAAAGGGAGAGAGCTATTTTATTCCGTCGGGCACTATTCACGCGATTTGTTCGGGTTGTCTTATTTGCGAAATTCAGCAAAACAGCAATATAACCTACCGCGTTTACGATTACGGCAGACGCGACAAAAACGGAAACGAGCGCGAATTACACGTTGCAAAGGCTATTGAAGTTACGAATTTAAATGCGCTTGAGCCGAAGGAACTCAACATTGAGGTTAAAGACGGTACATTGAAGGGAATTAACAAATTCTTCACCGCAACTTACGTTAACGTTGACGGTAAGAAAGAGTTTGCGGGGGATAAAAACTCCTTCCGTTGCTTCACTTGTCTTGATGGTGAGGGAATGATAGGGGATATGCCTATTAAAAAGGGTGAGTCCGTTTTCGTGCCTGCAACCCTTGGCGATTTTGTTGTGACGGGCAATTTCACGGCAATAATGACCACAATTCGCAAGTACTATTTGAAAAACGGCGCAATCGAAAATGACCTCGGCGAGATAATCGCAGAGGGCAACGATGAAAAAGAACTGCTCAAGAAATGCGGCTTAACCGCGTCGGATATTTTGAATAAATGAATTGAACTTGAAAAAGGGAATCAAAACCACCGGTTCAACCGGTGGTTTGCTCTACCCCTAAAAGGGGTATTACTACAGGCTTCACCCTAAAGGGTTACTGAACTATATTATAGCATTACACGCCCCCACAACCCGTGAACGGGTAACTATGCAAGGCCCCTTTGTGTAAAGGGGGCTGTCGCAAAGCGACTGGGGGATTGTTCTATATCTTTACAGTCCCTCCGTCAAATCAAAGATTTTGCCACCGCCCTTTGCACAAGGGAGGCCTTTTTCGGCTTGCATTAAGCTCGCCATATTTGATATAGCACTTCTCTATTTTTGCCCCCAGTAAAACTGGGGGGTGTTACACCCTAAAGGAACCAATACATAAAAAATGACAGGTTTTTACCTGTCATTTTTGTATTTTTAGGGGGGCTGATTAATATTTTCTATTGCCTATGAGCTTTTCTATATGCTGTTGGTGATACTCCGTTGCGTTTTTTGAACAAGGATGAAAAATGGTATTCATCTACAAAGCACAACGAGTCGCTTATTTCTTTAATGCTTAATTTGGTTTTAGTTAAAAGATTTTGAGCAATGGCAATTCTGCGATTTAGCAGGTATTGATATGGAGTTACTCCATAATATTTTTTGAATTCTCGACTTATCTGCGATTTTGACAAGTGAATCTCATCATAAACGTCCTGCATAGTAACCTTTCGGTATATTAGCTGGTCAAGTGTTTCCTTTGTTTTGATTGCAACTGCGGAAATGTTTTGTTTTTCGGTGTTTTCGACCAGTTTTAGAATGATTTTAAAAATTATTTCTGAAGCGTTCAGATAAACCTCTTCATTATCGTTATAATTAATTGCCAAATCGAGCAATTCTTCAAATAATTCCTTGCAGCTCGTGTTTTTAAATACAACTCTTCCCGAGAGTCCGTAAGCACTGATTATATCGGTAAATATACCTCCAAAAAAGTTTACCCATATCTTTTCATAGGGCTCGTGAGAGTCTGCGCCGTAACGGTGCTTGCTTCCGAGATGTATTAAATAGACATCATTTTCTTCAACGGTATATTTTTTGTCGTCGCAGATTATATATCCCTTTCCGGATTTGATATATTCAAGCACAAAATAGTCGGAATGCTGTCTTTCGATGAAGTATTTTTTGTTGGGATGAGTGATGCCGATCGACTCGATTCTTATGGGATATTCCTTTGAATTATCATAGGTGAAATAGTTTAATTCTTCATAGCTTATGTCACCGTATACGATATTCTTTTTTGCATCGTAATTTGTTTTTGCAATTCGTAACATATTTAATACCTGCCTTTTGAGGTTAGCACTACTAATTCACTTTTTTGTGAGTTCATAGTGATTTATATTGCTTTTTTTGTTATTATAACACAAATTTGCATTTTTGTCAAAGGAAAATTCAATCATAATGCTACTAATTTACATCTTTTTGCTAATTTTGGGTATTTATTGATTGTGTAATTTCCATTATAATATAAATATAAACAAAATTATTGTGGCAAAGTATATTCTTTTGTATATATTGCATAAAAATTATGCAACATATCTATTTAAAAATCCCATTTAATAATTTAAAAAACAGCAAAGGAGCAAAACTATGAAAAAAGGCAAGCTATTGTTAATTATTTTATTTGGCTTGGTTTTATGCGCGATGCTTATGATGAGCGGATGCAGAAGAAAACAGAGCCAGACCACAGAGCCAAACAAAACGGCTGATAGCAAGGTATCGGTGGTTGAGCTTGGGGACGTGCGTATCCAATTGCTTTCGGACACGATTGTGAGAATTGAAAACAAGGGTCCGAAGGGCTTTGAGGATCGCCCGAGCTACATAGTAACAAACCGTGAGGATTACGATAAAATTTCGTATACGCTTGAGAAAAGCAACGGTATTACTATGATCAAAACGAGCAAGTATATCGTTTGCGTTCCTGACGGTGCTACGGCAGAGGATACCTACGTTACGGATTTGAAGGGTGAAAAGCTCTGGGCTTATGCCGACGCGGGTAGAACCGATACTAACGTGTATCTCCCAAGTCCCTCGGATGAGCTTAAAAGCTGGTATTTCACCGATAGCCCGAGAATTATCCCCTCGGTTTACGGTTATTCAAGCAGCAGTAACGTAAACGCGCTGCAGGATTGGGATTTTGATAACGATGCGCTTGACGTGTTCGTTTTCTTGCCCGACGGCGACTATACTCAATTCTGCTCCGACTATATAAAGGTTACGGGCGAGAGCGAGATGGTGAATTTGCAGATGCTCGGATATTGGGATTCCCGTTGGTATGCCTACTCCTCTGAAACTGCAATTCAGCAGATCAAGGATTATCAGGATAGGGGATATAGCATTGATGTTTTGGTTATTGATACCGACTGGAGAGCATCGCAGAGCAGCGGTCAGGGCTCGGGCGGTATAGGATACGATATTAACAAGGATCTGTTTCCTGATATGGCGGCATTCCTTGAGGAATGCGAGCAGATGGGCGTTGGAATTTGCTTTAACGACCACCCCGAGCCCGTGAAGGGCACTTACAACGGTCTTGATAAGGCAGAGGTTGAATATCGCAGTGATAAATTGACGTTGATTTTGTCACTCGGTCTTGATTATTGGTGGTATGACAGAAACTGGAGCGTTTCCTTGAACTCCTGCGACCCCGATATAAGTGTTTATGCCTTTGGTATGTATGCGTATCAGTGGGTTACTGAGGAATATCTTTACAGCATAGCCGATTGGGACGAGTTTGCAGAAAGATCGTTGATTATGGCAAATGTTGACGGTGTTTTGCACGGAAAATGGTATTATGCTTCGGATATTTCGGCTCATAGATATTCAATTCAATGGACGGGTGACATCGCTGCTAATTCAGATGCTTTAGAACAAGAAATATATACGTCAATTTTCGGTGGCGCAGAGGTTGGATTGCCCTATATGTCAAGTGACATTGGCGGTCACAACCAAGCCGTTACTAACGAAATGTATACAAGATGGATTCAGTATGGCGCACTCTCAACGATTTGCCGAGTGCATTGTACGAATGAAAAATACATCCATCAGGACGGAAGAATGCCTTGGCTCTTCGGCGAAACGGCAGAGGAGGTTGCTCACACCTATCTTGATATGAGATATAGACTGCTTCCTTTGTATTATTCTCTTGCAAGAGAGAATTACGATACGGGTCTTCCAATTATGCAAAGAGTGGATATTCAATATCCCGAATACGTTGAAGCAAGCAGAAACGATGAATATTTGCTTGGCGACTATATTTTGGTTGCTCCTATAGACGAAACCGATTCAAGCGTGCCCGATGAGTTCTTGTCTTATAACGGTGTTCAGGGCTTGAAGGCGGAATACTTCACTAACAATAATTGGAGCGGTACTCCCGTTGCTACGAAGACGGTTTCCAATATCTATTACGATTGGGGAACAAAAGGTCCCCAGGAATTGAGCATTGTTGACAATTTCTCAATCAAATGGACGGGTAATATCACAATCGGTAATAGAGATGCTTCTCTTATGTTCTTTGCAGACGACGCTATTGAAGTATATATCGACGGCGCAAAGGTGATCGACGGCTTGGACGTTTACGATACGTATCTTTCAACACCTGTGTATGCGGCAAATTCCACGCATACCATCGAGGTAAGATACGCGGAATACGGATATAATGCTCATATTTATATGTCATACGTTCCGCAGGGCGAGTCCGCTTGCTATAATACGAGAACGGTATTTATTCCTGACGGAACTTGGATTGACGTTTGGAGCGCTGAAAGATACGTAGGTCCTGCTACGTATACAGTTACGCATCCCCTTGAAACCTCTCCCATTTTCGTTAGAGAGGGCTCACTTATAGCTCTTGCTCCCAATATGGTGAACACAAGCGAAAAGGATTGGAGCGAGATTGTGCTCGACGTTTATCCTTCAGTAAACTATGATGCAGATATCGTTTTATATGAAGACGATACCAAGACCGTTGCATACAAGGAAGGATATTTCAGAACAACTGATATTTCGATGGATTTTGATGTCAATAAGCAGGCATTGATTGTTAAAATCGGTGCGGCAAACGGTGAGTATGAAGGCGACAGAGCATTTGCCGAACGCAAATGGACAGTCAGATTGCACACAAATCCCGGTTGGGGAGCAGTTACATCCATCGTAGTAAACGGTGAGGTGGTTGACTTTGAATTTATTTCAAAATCAAGCAGCGGCGTGCCATTCGCTTTTGAGGGCGCATCGCTTGACGGTGACGTATATGAATTTGCCGTTGAGGGCTCCGTTTACGCGGAATACGAAATTAAGGTGTTCTATGAAAGCACAAAGGAAACTGAAATGAACTATTCATATGAAAAGGTTGAAATACCCTTTGAATTGTCCGTTGACGCGTCGGGCGACGGAGTTAAACTCGACGATACAGCAATAGATTGGATCGCGTTTGGCGAAAGCAATAGCAATCTTTATACAACGAAAAACGGGTTGAACGTTTTCTCATCTACAAATTCTTATGATACTCCTTGGGTTGAGGGCGGCGGATTTGCAAAGATGTTTGAAGGCGGTGCTTTTTCATCGGCTTCCTTGAACTCTCAAAAGGATTTCTCATTTGAGATAAATACAGAAAAGGACGCGAATTATTACGTTCTCTATCTCGGTGGCTATCAGTCAACGGCAAAGGTAACGGTTCGCGATAGCGCGGGCAACGTTCAAACGGTAAACTTCGGTAATATCGACGGTGGGTATGCAAAGCGCGTTATTCTCGAAACGAAGGATAACACCGAAGGTAAGCTTTACGTAACCTATTCGATGGTTGCAAGTGAATACACGAAGAATATTTATAATAACAATAGCTACGATCTCGTTTGCTATTTGTCAATGTATGCTGCGGTTGCTTATAGTGAGCTTCCCGAAAAGCTTGAATTCAGTGATGCTTCTGTAAGCGTTAAGCTTGAAAGCAGTATTGACGCAACGGGTAGTGCGAATTTGACGGAAATCGGCGATCTTGACTGGATGCATTTCGGAAGTGACGTTGACCTCGTTCAAAAGCAGAACGGTGATATTTTGGGCAACGTGGTTTTCGGAACCTCGTTTATGTTCTATGACTATAATATGAGTATTTCGTACTCCGACGGAGCGGAGCAGGCAAGTAATTCGGGCTCAACAAACGGACTTTGCGATACGGATGCTATCACAATTACATTGAACGTTAATCCAAGTGTAAAGAAGGTTATACTTTACACGGGCGCGTGGAAAACAACGAATGAGATTGAGGTGTATTCCGCTAACGGACAGCTCTTGGCAAGTGCAGCACCCTTTACCGCGGGCGCTACCTCGGTAAATAAGATCGTTACGTTTGAGGTTGATGCCTCTGAAAGCTCAATTATTACAATAATTATCAGTAACGCAGGACAGGCAGGAAACGTATCCTTGGCGGCTATTGCGGTTAGCAGTAATGAAGGTAACGTTGGTGGCGGGGAAACGGTTGAAGGTACTTTAACCATTAAGCATCTCAACCTTGACGGCTCGTTGATTGAAAGCGAAACGATTGAGAATTTCAGTATTCCTTATACTGTTAATGCTAAAGAATATGCAGGGCTTACTCCCTCCCACGATTACGTGATTATTAAAGATTCCACGGTGAATACGGTTAATATTTATTATTCCGAAATTGACGTTTGGAACGGAAGTGACGTTAGTGGCAGCTTGAAGGGAAGCGGTACTGCGGCAGATCCGTACTTAATTCAAAGCGGCGCGGATTTAGCTTATATTGACAAGAATATGACCGCTACAGAAAACTTCAAGGGCTCATATTTCAAGATGACGAAGAGCATCGATTTGAATGGCAATTCTATGAAGCTTGGCGCATATCCCGGTTGGAGCGGACGACTTACCTTTGCAGGTGTATTTGACGGAAACAACTGCTCTATAAGAAATCTTAATATGACAGAATCCGGAATGGGAGCAGGTTTATTCAGTGTTGTTACCGGCACGGTTAAGAATTTGACCGTTTACGGTACTGTTAAGGGCAACGATAAAATGACCGGCGGTATCGTTGGCTGGTTATATCAAGGAAATCTTGAAAACTGCTCAAGCTACGTTAACGTAACCTCTACGGGCTCTGCCGAAACGGGTGGTATCACAGGTACATCTCAAGGCAATATTACAAAATGTATAAACTACGGCTCTGTAACGGGTAAGGATAGCGTTGGTGGTATTGCGGGTATGGCAAGCGGAACGCTCACAAGCTGTAGAAACTACGGTTCTTTGAGCGGAACAAGTAACGTTAATGATATTTTCGGCTCTGTGCATAGCTCGGGCTCTCCTATAGTTACCGATTGCGGTGCTATATATGAGTTCTTCCTTGATGAAAGCATCATTCAAGATCCAACTGATTACGATTATTCCTTTGCTATAATAGGCGACCAGCAATGTATGGTTCAGTATGCAAGAGAATTGAATTCGGATAAGAACTTCAAGCTTATATACGATTATATTCTCAACAACGCAAGTTCAAAAAATATCGCGCACGTATTCAATCTTGGCGATATAGTTCAAACCACCTATGAGTACGAGCCGACAAGCACCGATGCCGATAAGGCAAAGATGGATAAGGAAGCGGAGTTTGCTTACAAGCAGATTGCGCGTCTTGACGGAGTTCTGGATTATTCCTTGGTTCGCGGAAATCACGATGGGCCTGTATTCTATGAAGAATATTTCGGTGTTAACAGCACATGTACGGACTACGCTTCTCAAGTAGGGGATAACTACTTTATTAACAGCACGAACTCCGTTCATTATTTCACGGCGGGCGAGCTTGACTATATGGTTGTTACACTCGACTTTGGCGCGGGTGACCTTGTGGTTGCCTGGGCAAATGAGGTAATCGCGGCTCATCCCAATCATAACGTAATTATCGTGACTCACGCATATATGCACAGAACGGGCGAATTGCTTGCAAACAATACTCTTTGCGCAAGAAAGCCCGACGGAACTAACGATACTCTTTACAATACTGCGATGGGCGACGTTGCTAACAACGGTGACGATTTGTGGAATAAGCTCGTTAAGAAGCACGCAAATATCGTTATGGTGTTGAGCGGACACGTTGATTCCGATAACGTCGTTTGTACACAGCTTACGGGTGACAACGGTAACACAGTTACTAATATCTTGATCAATCCTCAGGCGATGGATTCAAGATATAAGAGCTCGGGCGGTGTTGGTGCGGTTGCTATGTTCTATTTCTCAAACGGTGGCAAAACGGTTGAGGTTAGATACTATTCCACAGTTCAGGGCGCGTATATCAAATCTGAAAATCAATATACGTTCACAATCAATACTATTCCTAAACAATAATTAATTGTAAAAATATATTGGAGGTATGAAAAATGAAAAACAATAAGCTTTTGTTGGTTTGCTTATCACTTATTATGGTGCTTGTTTTAGCTTCGTGTGATTTCGGTCATCAATGCGATTTTGGTGAAGAATGGAAATTAGATGCAGAAAACCATTGGCACGAATGTGAATGCGGACTTAAAAACGAAGAGGGCGCTCACTCCTTTGGCGAGTGGACTGAAGGAGAAGCGGAAAGAACTCGCGTTTGTTCCGTTTGCGCTTATGTTGAAACTGCGCCTCTTGAGGTGCATCAGCACGATTACTCTGACAAATGGAGTAAGGACGGGGAAAACCACTGGCATTCCTGCTCGGGTTGTAACGTGCCCGCGGATAAAGCGGCGCACACTTACGATAACGCCTGCGACGCGGATTGTAACGTTTGCGGAGCTACAAGAACTCCCGAGGAGCACAAGTATGACAATGCTTGCGACGGTGATTGTAATTCATGCGGAGCAACGAGAACTCCCGAAGATCATAAGTATGACAATGCTTGCGACGGAGAGTGTAATGTTTGCGGAGCAACGAGAACTCCCGAAGAGCACAAGTATGACAACGCTTGCGACGGAGAGTGTAACGTTTGCGGAGCAACGAGAACTCCCGAAGACCATAAGTATGACAATGCTTGTGATGTAGATTGTAACGTGTGCGGTTCTACACGCACGGTGGGTGACCACGTTTATTCTAATTGCACCGATATTAATTGTGATGAATGCGGTGCAACCCGTGAACAAGGCGAGCATATCTATGATAATGCTTGCACCGATGTTGATTGTAATAGCTGCGGTGAAGCTCGCATAGCTCCCGGTCACTCATACGATAGCGTTGTAACTGCTCCCACTTGTGAGGCGGGCGGATATACAACTAACACCTGTAGCGTTTGCGGTGATACAAATACTACTGACGTAACTGAAAAGCTCGGTCACACCGAGGTGCTTGACGATGCGGTGACGGCAGGTTGTACCACTGCGGGTCTCACAGAGGGTAAGCATTGTTCAGTATGCGGCGAGGTTTTCGTTGCGCAAGAAGTAATCGAAGCTACAGGACATAGCTTTGGCGATGAATTACTTAAGGACGAAAATAATCACTGGAAGGTATGTGGTGCTTGCGGTGAAAAGTCCGAACTTGTTCCTCATACGTTCGATAGCGGAGTGGTTGCCGACGGAAAGGTTGTTTGTACCTGCGAGTGCGGATATACGATGGAAAATGTTTGGGACGGTGTAACCGTTAGCGAAGGTCTTATCGGAAGCGGAACGGAGGAGGATCCCTATCTCGTTCAGAGCGGCGCTGACCTTGCTTGGCTTGATCAGAATATGACTGCCGCAGAAAACTTCAAGGGCATTTATTTCAAAATGACGAGAAGCATCGACCTTGGAAATAACTCAATGAAGATTGGTGAATATCCCGGTTGGAACGGAAGAAAGATATTTAGCGGTATCTTTGACGGTAATAATTGCTCAATAATCAATCTCAATATGACCGAATCCGGTAAGGGCGGAGGTTTGTTTAGCGTTGTTTCCGGTACGGTTAAGGATTTGACCGTATATGGAACGGTTAAGGGTGATGATCTTATGACGGGTGGTATCGTTGGCTGGTTGTACAACGGAACACTTGAAAACTGCGTTAACTACGTTAACGTAACCTCTACCGCTTCCTCCGAAACGGGTGCTATGATTGGTACAGCTCAAGGAGGAAAAGTAGTAAATTGTGTAAACTACGGTTCGGTAGTTGGTATCGATAGTGTTGGCGGTATCGCGGGTAAGACGAGCGCAACATTGACGGGATGTGTAAACTACGGTTCTGTTAAGGGATGCACAAACCTTGGCGGAATTTACGGTTCCGTTCATAGCTCGGGCACACCCACAGTTACAGATTGTGAAGATCTTGGAACAATTTCCGCTCACGATTTGACACTTCACGATGCAAAAGCAAATTCTTGCGAGGAACCAGGAAACGTTGAATATTATAGCTGCTCAGTTTGTGGCGGTAACTACGATGCAGAAGGTAATAAGCTTACCACGGTTGAAATCGCAGCAATGGGGCACGCGTGGGATGAAGGCGTGTTTGCAGACGGTGTAATTACATTCACCTGCGGAAACTGTGGCGGAACGAAAACGGAAAATGCCGTTTATACAATAACTGTAAATCACGTTTATCTCGACGGTAGCATTGCCGCAGAGGCGGATGCCTTTGAATATGGCTATAACGAAGCATATACCGTTTATGCAAAGACAATTGATGGTTATGCGGCTTCTCACGATTATGTAAAGGGAACTGTACTTGACAACCAAACAGTAACTATTTACTATTCCGAAGTAGACATTTGGGACGGAACGACTGTAAGCACAAGTCTTAGCGGAAGCGGAACTGAAGAAGATCCCTATCTCATTCAGAGTGGCGCAGACCTTGCATATTTTGCAAAGGTTATTAACGAGCATAACGTAGATGAAACGTTTACGAAGGATCACGCTTCTCGCGAAGTATATACTGTATATACGGGTGTTTATTTCAAGCTTACAAAGAGTATTGACCTCAACGGTAATTTGTTGAAGATTGGATATTCGCTTGCTTGGAATAAGTATTCAAGATTTGGCGGTACTTTCGACGGTAATAATTGCTCAATTAGAGGAATTAGCATTACTTCTGATGATTCAGACAGAAACGATGCGTTGTTTGGCATGCTTTATGGCGGAACAATTAAGAATTTGAGTACTTACGGTAGTGTTTACGGTGGCGGTGTGCTTAACGGCGGTGTTGTTGGTTACGTTGTTGAGGGCAGAGTTGAAAACTGCACGAGCTACGTAAATATCGAAGGCAGCAATGAAACCGGCGGTATAGTTGGTAATTTGGATAAAGGAACAGTTATCAATTGCGTAAACTACGGTAAGGTAACATGCTCCGGAGCTTCTGCAGGCGTTATAGTTGGTAAGAACGCAAGCGGAACAATCACAAATTGCATAAGCTTCACCGAGCTTAACCAAGAATAGTCTATTGCACTACGGTGTATAGAATATATGATGTTTTTCCCCCTGCTCGCAGGGGGAAAAATCTTTTTCTTGATAATTTAAACGAATGAAATTTTAGCAAAAAATATGAATAAATCTCAAAATAAGACAAAAACTAAAAGAACAACGAAAGATAATAATTTTGTTAAAATAAAAGGAGATTTATGATATATGAAAGCAACGGGAATTGTTCGTAGAATTGATGATTTGGGACGCGTAGTTATTCCAAAGGAGATAAGACGCACTATGAGGATAAGGGAAGGCGACCCGCTTGAGATTTATACCGACAGAGAGGGCGAGGTTATTTTCAAAAAGTATTCCCCCATTGGAGAGTTGACTAATTTTGCGTCGCAGTATGCGGAGACCTTGCACAAGGTTTGCACGATGGACGTTATTATTTGCGATAGAGACACTTGTATTGCCTGTGCGGGAGTTTCTAAGAGGGAATATCTTGAAAAAACGCTTTCGCTCGAATTTGAGCGCTTGATGGACGGCAGAAGCATTTACGTTCACCGCGAGGGTGACGAA
>JAFVRQ010000069.1 GCA_017504245.1 Clostridia bacterium
ACTGACAAATTCCAATTTGTCGACTAGAATGCTCTCGACTTTCTCGTTGATCTTATACCCCGTGGGAGTTCGCAACCTTAATACAAAACGCAAAAAATATCTTTTTCGTAGCCTCTTGACAAAATAAAAGAGCATCCTCGCAAGAGGGTGCTTTTTTGTTTTGGATGTGGGTATATAATGGGATTCAAACGCAGTGCAGAAAGAGCCCGGTGGGCTGTTTCGGAACGGTGACCGAAGAATTTTGAAAAACATAACCAATGAACCTAATCGAATGTTTTGCAAAATTCAAGAACGAAATCCCTGCACCCCAGCCAGAAAAACTCCATCTTGCATTTTTCTTCAGAGTATGCTATAATAAACCGAAAAATAAAATCAGATGGATAAAAAATGAAAAAGTCTAAGTTAATTTTAACCTTATTTTTATGTTTTTTCAAGATAGGTGCGTTCACCTTTGGCGGCGGCTACGCAATGCTTGCGCTTCTTGAAAACGAATTTGTTGAAAAAAAGAAATGGCTCACGAAGGACGAGTTTCTCGATATGTTAGCCATAGCAGAATCGACCCCGGGTCCCATCGCAATAAACTCGGCAACCTTCATCGGCTATAAAACCGCAGGAGTACTCGGCTCAGCCGCAGCAACTCTCGGAGTGGTGCTTCCATCCTTCATCATCATTTTCATCATTTCCCTATTTCTTGACAAATTCCTCGCGTTCACGCTCGTTGCAAACGCATTCCGCGGAATTCAGGCGTGCGTGGTTTATCTCATCGGTTCAACGGGAATAAAGCTGTTTAAACAGATGGAGAAAAAGGCGCTCCCCTTAACGATTATGTCCGTAATACTTGTTTGTATGATCGCCTTCTCACTTTTCGCTATCAAGTTCTCGTCTATCGTATTCATTTTGATAACGGGAGCTATCGGCATCGTGTCCTTCTATGCAAAAAATAATGCAAAGGAGGAGAAAAAATGATTTTACTCGAACTTTTTTTCACATTCTTTAAAATAGGCGCGCTCACCTTTGGCGGCGGCTATGCTATGATTCCCTTCGTTCGCGAGCAGGTTTTGGCTCACGGATGGCTAACTGAAGAGGAATTGCTTAATATGATCGCGGTTTCGGAGTCCACTCCGGGTCCCATTGCCGTAAATATGGCTACCTTTGTCGGTTCAAACGAAGCAGGAATTCTCGGCTCGGTTTGTGCTACCTTGGGTGTTGTTCTTCCTTCTTTTATCATCATTCTCATCATCTCCGCGCTCCTCAAAAACTTTCTCAAATATAACGGTGTAAAGGCATTCCTTTCGGGTGTTCGCCCCTGCGTCGTTGCTCTTATTTTGGGAACGGCAATCACACTCTTCTTGAGCATACTGCTCGGTATCGGTAGCCGCGATTTCAGATTTAATATTGATATTTTGGGAATAATCATCTTCGCAATAATTGTTACAATTTCACTCATTTACAAAAAAATAAAGGGCAAAAAGCCCTCGCCCATACTTATGATAGCGATTTCCGCCTGTCTTGGTATGATATTCTATTCACTTTAAAGGAGAACTGAAAT
This sequence comes from Clostridia bacterium, assembly GCA_017504245.1. Classification (GTDB taxonomy): domain Bacteria; phylum Bacillota; class Clostridia; order Oscillospirales; family CAG-272; genus RGIG4608. The sequence goes on from JAFVRQ010000069.1 coordinate 1,550, forward strand.
GAAAAAGAAAAATGAAAAGACAAAAGTAAAAAGAACGGCTCTCATCACGGGCGCATCAGGTGGCCTTGGACTTTCATTCGTTAATATTTTCGCGTGTGACGGATACGATCTCGTCCTCGTTGCAAGAAACGGTGACCGCCTTGAAGAAATCAAAAAGGAAATGGAAGAAAAATATAACGTTAGCGCAACAGTCGTTGCAGTTGACCTCTGCTCCGAGGACGGTGCCCAAAAGGTTTACGATGCGACCTCAAGCGCAGGAATAAAAGTTGACGTCCTCGTTAACAATGCCGGCTTCGGTGATTTCGGAAAATTTTATATGAGCGATATAAATAAGCAGATAAGAATGGTTGACCTCAACTGTACCGCCCTTATGCAGCTTTGCCACCTCTATCTCGGGGATATGGTGAAGCTCGGCAGAGGTAATATCCTCAACGTTGACTCCATAGCGGCTTTTCAGCCCGGTCCTCTTATGAGCGTTTACTACGCAACGAAGGCGTTCGTGCTTTCGTTCTCGCAGGCATTAACAAGAGAATTAAAAGGCACGGGCGTTAAGGTTACCTGCCTTTGCCCCGGCCCCATCAGAACGAATTTTGATAACGCCGCAGACCTTGGCGAGTCCGGACTTTTCAAAAATCTCAAGGTTTGGGAGCCCGACGTTGTTGCCGAATTCGGCTATAAAAATATGAAAAAGGGCAAATCCCTTTGCATCTGCGGTTTCGTGAACAAATTGATCGTCTTCGCTAACCGCTTAGTTCCCCGCGCCCTCGTTAGAGGTATGGTTTATAATCTTCAAAAGGTGCAGTAAAACCGATAAATTGGGATTTATCGGGATGTTGAAAAAGTTAGTTGAAATTAAGATCGCCTACGCGGCGGGCGCCCACTTTTGAAAAAAGTGGGTCAAAACAATCGCTTGGTGTGTTCAGATTATGCGTAAATTTTCGATAATTCGCAAACGAATTATCGGTTTTGAAACTCCAATTCTGCCCTTATGTATAAATACAACGGTCAGTATTGAACTTTCAAAACTACGAAAACCACTATTTGCATAGTGATTTTCTAAAATTTACTTTGGTTGTGCGTTGCCGTAGGTATCCTCCCGTGAAAAAAAGAAATTAGCTTGTGTTTATAAGCGGGTGCACGGAGTGCCCCCTACAAGTTAGCACGTAGCCGTTTTGATAGCAAAAAGCGATAAAATTAGTTTGAGCAAAAACAATCCCTCCGGCTATGCCACCTCCCTTTACACAAGGGAGGCATTGATGCGCACATTCGCTAATTAAATGGCTCGCCCTATGGGAGAAGCTTGGGTTTGCGCATATTCGCTAACATTTATCCACACATCACTATTTTGATAACTACACGGCTACGCAATCATTAGCAAATCACAGATTTTCGAGCTGCCTGCCCACAGCGAGAAAATCGTTATGTGATGTTTGATCAAAATCAAACATCACGATTTGCGCGGAATTTATATACAAAAAGCGATTAAAAGTTTTTGGTTCTTTTTTCAAAAAGAACCAAAAAATCCTAATTTAAACTAACTTCTTCTACCCGACAAATCAAAATTTGAATATACATCCACCACACAGGAGCTTTATGATTATAGATTTATTAATTCCAACCGTTGCATTTTTATTTGCATTCGCGTTATTCAAGCCATCACTTGCAATTTCAAGAGTATCAGGCGCAATAGATTACCCCAACAACCGAAAAATGCACTCAAAACCGATGGCGCGCGGAGGTGGATTTTCATTTTTCATCCCCTTTTCTCTATTGTTGCTAATGCTTCCGATAGCTTTATCGCTAAAGATCCCTCTGTCACTCGGCTCGCTCCTCATCTTCCTTGTGGGATTTTTAGACGATGCGGTAAATCTATCGCCTTTTATGAAGCTTTCGGGTCAATTCCTCGCGCTTGCCGTTTTTAAATTTTCAACCGAGCTTTTAGGCGTGAGCACTCCGCCCCTCTTATCAATAATAATCTCAATCTGGATAATCTTCATCACCAACGCAATAAATATAATAGACGGTCTTGACGGACTTGCCGGCGGAGTATCCGCCTCGCAAGCACTTTGCCTTGCGGTGCTATCGCTATTTTTTAATAACAAAGACGTATTACTGTGTTCTCTCTTACTTTGGGGAGCAATTCTCGGCTTTTTGCCACGCAATTTTCCGTGCGCTAAAATATTTATGGGAGACTGCGGCGCGCTTTTTCTCGGCTTTACACTCGGTTGCCTATCCTCGCGCCTTTTGCTTGACAGTCAAAGTATTCTTTGCGCAATCAGTATTATGCTAATTTTTCGCGTTCCGTCATACGAAGCAATTTTCAGCTTCACCAGGCGAATTTTGAAGGGCAAAAACCCCTTCCGCGCGGACAAAGGGCACTTCCACCATAAGCTTATAAAATTAGGTTTCACAAAGGAATGCACCGCCTTAGCACTCGTCACCATCTCGCTCGCCTTTGGACTCTTGGGAATCATTATGAGCGCAATATAAATCCCCCAAGCGCGCTTGGGGGATAAATTTATGTAAAGCTATTCCGTTTCTTCTTCGGGGTCTTTTTTGTCTTTTATAATGGGAATATCTTCATCGAGGCCAAGCTTTTTTATGCAGCCACAAGTTTGACATTTCACATAATTACCAATTATCAAATTTTTAAATTTGCCTTATGAATTCTAATAACAGTTCCATCACTAATAATTGACAAGAAGTAATATGCGTTATCAATTTCACACATAGCTACTTTGTCAGCTATTTTTTTCTCATTACTCGTTGTTAATACATACCACAATTTGTTTCGTTGCAGCTTTTCCAACGTTGCATCGGCATTATCCTCATCAACGCCCTCGCCTTTTATAATCAAATCGGAAAATGTAAAACGATTGTTAAAGACACACACTATATCTTCGTATTCTATGTCATTCAAATATACAGCACCGTTTTCTACCACAATTTCTAATGGAAATACCGAAGACAACGCCCCTTGTTGTAAATATATATCTGCTACAATCTCGATTTTTTCGCCATCAACGTATTGCGCACTTTCAAACATATCATTTATCAATTCCGCTTTGCTTTTGTTTTTCGACTGAAAATATTCAATCAGTCCGCATCCCGTTAAAGTAATAGTGTTAACTAACAAAACCACAACAATCATCACCCTCGCAACAAGCTTTGTTTTGTTAAGTTTAAGATTTGTGTTTTTCATAATACAAATCTCCTTTCATCATTTTATTTGTTTTATTTATTTTAACACATTTTAACGTATCGTGTCAATACGGTTTTTGTCGGTTGCTAATAGCAGTGAAAGGCAAATGAGTATTTGTTTTGTTCTTTCATAAAAATTCTCCTTTCGGTATAATATATTCCTTTTCAAAAAGGCAAAATTACCCCATTTTTAAAAAGTGTTCTATATATTAATACCCTTCTGATTAGGAAAATTCTTCAACTTTTTAAAAGTTTTTTTAAAAATATGAAATGTTTACAATTTATTAACACATTTGAAACAATTGAGCCACATTTTCGCCATCCACCGCGCAATCCGTCGCGCACGCCCCCTCGCCCGTCCTCACATTCAAATTTTGATTTATTAGGGAGAAGAAGTTAGTTTAAATTAGGTTTTTTTCGTTCTTTTTGAAAAAAGAACCAAAAACTTTTTA
>JAFVRQ010000070.1 GCA_017504245.1 Clostridia bacterium
ACGTTCACAAAATCTATGATTTGCTACTCTGCACGTAGCCATATTGCCACCCAAACGGCTACGCACAGCAAAAGTAAATTTTCGAAAATCAAACCACAGGTTTGATTTTCGTAGTACGAATAATAAAATATCCGTCGAAAACTCGTTTTCGTAAGGATATTTTGTTATTAGTACCACCAATTCGCTCGCGAATTGCGAAAATTTACGCAGACCACCGCAAACCCACTTATCGTTTTGCTCCGCTTTTTCAAAAGCGGAAGCCCAAGCGGCTTGAGCTGTCCTATTTTAGCTAACTTCTCCACGATAAATCACAATTTATCACACTAATACATAAAGCACCGCTCAAGCGAACGGTGCTTTATCATTTGTTTGTAACTATTTATTTTCTCAAAGTCAAGCCGAGCTGGTGCTCGAGAGATGAGAGGATCTTATTGCTTACCTTATCCGCTTCTTCAACCGTGAGCGTTCTGTCGCTTGCGCGGAGAGTTACACGGAAGGAAACGGATTTTTTGCCTTCGCCGAGCTGTGCGCCGCGGTAGATGTCGAAGAGCTGAACGTCCTCAACGAGCTTGCCACCTGCTCTTGCGATAAGAGAGGAGAGCTTGCCAACCTCAAGTGCCTCATCGCAAACGAATGAGAAGTCGCGAGTGGATGCGGGGAACTTGGGAAGGGGCTTATATTCGATTACGGTGTCACAATGCTCGAATATTGCGTCAAAGTCAAGCTCTGCCGCGTAAACGGGAGCATTAAATCCGTAATTCTGCGCGGTGAGAGGATGAAGCTGACCGAAAATACCGAGCATTTCGCCGTCCTCTGCCACAATTCTTGCGCAACGTCCGGGGTGGAAGGTCGCGTTGTCGGTTACTGCCTCATAAGTTGCGCCCTTAATTCTGCCAAGAGCCAAAGCACCCTCAATTACACCCTTCATTGTATAGAAATCAACGTTTCCGTACATACCGAGCGTAAGAACGTTGCTCTCACAAGGAAGATCGTCCTCCTCTGCCGCAGGAATGTAAATATTGCCCATTTCATATAGGCAAACGTCCTCGTTGCCCATATTGTTGTTGAGCGCGAGCGCTTCCATCATAGAGGGGAGAGCGGTTACACGCATAATGCTCGTGTCCTCGCCAAGAGGATTGGAGATAACTATTGAACGTCTAACGCTTTCGTCCTCGGGAAGACGGATTTTATCATAATATCTTGGGCTGATGAAGGAGAACGTATGAATTTCATCAAGTCCCATTCCGCAAAGCACATCGCTAAGGTCAACCTTGAACTGCTGCTTGGGAGTTCTGCCCCCCGCCGTGTTTTCTGCGGTGATTTTTGAGGATTTAATATCGTTATAGCCGTAAATTCTGATTACTTCCTCGGCAATATCGTTCATACAAGTGAGGTCATTTCTAAAGGAGGGAACTGTGATAACACCGTTTTCAACCTTGCACTCAAGCTTTTCAAGCGTTTCAACCATAAATTCTTCGGAAATATTAACACCGAGGAACTCGTTGATAACCTTAACGTCAAGGGGAAGTGTTACGGGCTCCTTCTTGCCGGGGTAAACGTCGATAAGACCGTCAACCACGTCACCTGCGCCGAGAAGCTCAACGAGCTCGCAAGCGCGAAGAAGTGCGGGAATTGTATTTTCCGCATCAAGTCCCTTTTCAAAGCGAGCGGAGGATTCCGTTCTCATACCGTTCTTTTTACCCGTTACACGAACGGAAGCACCGTCAAAGTTTGCGCTTTCAAATACAACGGTAACTGTTTCGTCCTTGATTTCGGAGTTTTCACCGCCCATAACGCCTGCAAGCGCAACCGCCTTATTTTTGTCTGCGATTACGAGCATTGTGGAGTCGAGCGTGTGCTCCTTGGAGTCAAGAGAGGTGAAATTCTCCCCGTCGTTAGCTCTGCGAACGTTGATTTCTGCGCCCGAAAGACAAGCATAGTCAAACGCGTGCATCGGCTGACCGTATTCGAGCATAACGTAGTTCGTGATGTCAACGATATTGTTGATGGGACGAACACCGCTTGCGCGAAGTCGCATTCTCATCCAAAGGGGAGAGGGAGCGATTTTAACGTTTTTAACAACCTTTGCGCTGTATCTTGCGCAGAGGTCTGAATCATTGATTGCAACCTTAATATAGTTTTCAACGTTGTCGCCGTCATTTGCGCCCTTAACAACGGGTGTGGGGCAATTCCAAGGACGGTTGAAGCTAACCGCGGTTTCTCTTGCAAGACCTATTACTGAAAGACAGTCGGGGCGGTTAGATGTGATTTCAAATTCAACGCTTGTGTCACGGAGAAGGAGAGCATCGCGCACGTCCTTTCCGATATATTCTGCATATTCCTCGCCGAGAATGAGAATTCCGTCACCCTCGTATTCGGGCATATCGTGTTCGGTTAAGCCAAGCTCGTGATAGGAGCAGAGCATACCGTAAGATTCAACTCCGCGAAGCTTACCGGGTTTAATTGTGATATCACCCGGAAGGTGAGCAACGGGGATTGCCGCAGGAACGATGTCACCCTCGTGAACGTTCTGCGCGCCTGTTACTATCTGAACGGTTTCAGTTCCAATATTAACCTGACAAACCCAAAGGTGATCGGAGTTTTCGTGACGAGCCATCTTTTCAACGCGAGCTACGATTACGTTTTCGATGTCCTCGCCAAGCTTTTGATAGCCCTCGACCTTAGAGCCCGTGTCGGTCATTCTGTCGCAATATTCTTTTATTTCAATTCCGTCGGTATTGACGAAATCGTTAAGCCATTTAATTGATAAATTCATATTCCTACCTCCTAATTAAAACTGATGTAAGAATCTAACGTCATTCTCATAAAGAAGACGAATATCGTTAACGTGGTATTTGAGCATCAAAATTCTTTCAACACCCATACCGAAGGCGAAGCCGCTGTATTCCTCGGGATCGATTCCGCAGTTGCGAAGCACGTTGGGGTGAACCATACCGGCGCCAAGAATTTCAATCCAGCCCTCGCCCTTGCAAAGACGGCAGCCCTTACCGCCACAAGCGAAGCAGGAAACGTCAACCTCGGCGGAGGGTTCTGTGAACGGGAAGTGGTGAGGACGGAAGCGCACCTTTGTTTCCTCACCGAACGTCTTTTTAGCAAATTCCTCAAGTGTGCTCTTGAGATTGCCCATCGTGATGCCCTTGTCAACAACAAGTCCCTCAAACTGATGGAAAAGGGGAGAGTGCGTTGCGTCCATAGCGTCTGAACGGTAAACGCGACCGGGGGAAACTATGCGGATAGGGGGCTTCTGCTGTTCCATAACTCGCGCCTGAACGGGAGAGGTCTGTGAACGGAGAAGAATTTTTTCTGTAATGTAGAACGTGTCCTGAGTATCACGAGCAGGGTGATTTTCGGGAATATTGAGTGCTTGGAAGTTGTAATAATCGTATTCAACCTCGGGACCCTCGGCGATGGAGTAGCCCATACCGATAAAGATGTCCTCAAGCTCTCTTTGCATCTTCGTAAGAGGATGAAGATGACCTCTTTTCGGTGCCTTTGCGGGCATCGTAACGTCGAGCTTTTCGGAAACAAGTGCCTTTTCAAGCGCACGTGCCTTAAGCTCTGTTTGTTTTTCCTTCATAGCATTTTCGATCTCCTCACGAACCTCGTTCGCAAGCTGACCGATAACGGGGCGTTCCTCGGGAGTTAATTTGCCCATTCCGCGAAGAACTGCAGTGAGCTCACCCTTTTTGCCAAGATACTGAATTCTGAGTGCTTCAAGATCGCAATCGTCAGCGGCAATGGCGGAGAGAGCTTCTTCTTTGATTTTTTTCAAAGTTTCTTTCATTTTGTCTTTCCTTTCGAAAAATATATAGAAAATTTATGTCAAAATAAAAAGCGCCCCATCCAAAGAACAGGACGAGACGAATAAACGCACGCGGTACCACCCGTATTTTTAGCCAAGCTAATGCAACAAAGCCAACACTTTGACGTTCTTAACGCGAACACACGGGAGCGACTACTGTTTTTTATCAAAATTTCACCGCACCAACTCCGAAGCGAAACGATATTTGCCAATTCTTAAATCGCTCACAGCCAAGGCGACTCTCTCTGCAAAGAACGTTCGACAAAACCAAACTTCATCATAGCTTTTTTAGGGGTTATTTATTTTCAACATTAGTATTATATCATATTAAAATAAAATTTCAAGGGGTTTTTGAAAATTTTTCAAATTTTGATTTGTCGGGAAGTTACAAAGATAAAAATTATCGCTTTTTTAAAAAAAGCTCGCAAAAAACTTTCAATCGTGTTATGGTAAACAAATTTCGCGCAACGCGCGTGACTCACTTCTTCGCGCTCGTCACACTAGTTTTTGTTGCACAGATGCAACAAAAACCGCGCCTTGCTACTCTGCATATAGCCGTTTTGATAGCAAAATGGCAACGCTTTTAGTAGCAAATCGTTATGTAATGTTTGATTTAAATCAAACATTACGATTTGCGCGGTCTTAATTCAACACCCACGATTAAAAAGTTTTGGGGTTATAGGGGGATTTTTCAAAATCCCCCTAAATCTTTTCTCAACTATCTTCTCCCTGATAAATCTCAATTCACCCACAAAAAAGCAGAGCGAGATTTACCTCACTCTGCATTCTTATTAAAATACGAATTTTGTCAACACGAAATAGATAGCAACCGCCTGCAAGATAATGATGAGGGGAATGCCGATCATAAACTTTTTGTGCTGTGTTTTGTGTCTGATTGCGAACATTGTAAGGAGCATCGCAACCGAGCCGCCGAGCGCGGACCACATAAGGAGTGTTGCCTCGGGAATTCTGCGCTTGCCCGTTCCTGCGATTTTCTTATCGTAAATCGTAACGATGATTGAAATGAGCGAAACCACTAAAACGTAAATAACGCACGCGGAGATAATGGGATATTTTGTTAACAATTCAAGCATAATAATTCTCCTTTTCTTTTATTTCTTGGGGAACGAATCCTTCAAGCCAACAACGCGGTTAAAGGTGTTTTCATATTTAGAGTCCTTGCAATAATAACCGTCGCGAACGAACTGGAATTTTTCGCCTGCATCCGCTTCAAGAAGGCAGGGCTCAACCTTGCAATGCTCAATCTTAACAAGTGAATTGGGGTTGAGGTAATCGTTGTATGTCTTGTCCTCGGGAATATCGTTTGTATTTTCGATAGTGAAAAGGTTATCATAAAGCATCAACGTTGCTTCCTCGCAATATTTTGCGCTGAGCCAATGGATAGTGCCTTTGATCTTTCTACCGTCAACGGGCATACCGTTTCTCGTTTCAAGGTCGGCGGTGCAGTGGATTTCCTTAACCGTTCCGTCCTCGTTTTTGATGATTTCGTTGCATTTAACGATGTAAGAGCCCATCAAACGAACCTCGCCATCGGGCTTCATACGGAAGAATTTGGGAGGCGGTACCTCTGCAAAATCGCTTTCGTCGATGTAAAGCTCGCGAGTGAACGCAACCTGTCTTGTGCCTGCGTCCTGGGCGGACGGATTGTTGGGAACTTCAAAATATTCAACCTTGTCCTCAGGATAGTTCGTAACAACTACCTTAATGGGATTTTTAACGCAAATTCTTCTGTTTGCCGTTGCGTTAAGCTCCTCTCTGATGCAATGCTCAAGCATTTCGATGTCAACGAGGGAGTTTGCCTTTGCAACGCCCGCGCTTCTAACGAAATTGAAGATTGATGAGGGAGTATATCCACGTCTGCGGAGCGCGCAAATCGTGGGAAGTCGGGGGTCGTCCCAACCGTCAACCATATTGTTTTCAACAAGGTAACGAAGGTATCTCTTGCTCATTACCGTGTGAGTAACATTAAGGCGCGCAAATTCTCTCTGCTTGGGGTTGGGCTTGTTATCAATGCCGATATTGTTGATAACCCACTCGTAAAGAGGACGGTGGTTTTCAAATTCAAGCGAGCAAAGGGAATAGGTAATACCCTCAAGCGCGTCCTGAATGGGATGCGCGTAATCGTAAAGGGGATAGATGCACCACTTGTCACCCTGACGGTGATGGCTTGTGTGAACAATTCTGTAAATCGCAGGGTCGCGCATATTGAAGTTGGGAGAAGCCATATCAATTTTTGCACGGAGCGTGCGCGTTCCGTCTGCAAACTCACCGTTCTTCATTCTTTCAAACAAATCAAGGTTTTCTTCAACGCTGCGGTTGCGGTAGGGGCTCTCCTTGCCGGGCTGCGTGAGTGTTCCGCGATACTCTCTCATCTCGTCTGCGGAAAGGTCGCAAACGTACGCCTTGCCGTCCTTGATGAGCTTGATTGCGAATTCATAGCACTTGTCGAAGTAGTCAGAGCCGTAATAAATTCCGCCCGTGGGTACGGCACCGAGCCAATGAAGGTCCTCGTAAATAGATTCAACGTATTCGTTGTCCTCTTTTGCGGGGTTTGTATCATCGTAACGAAGATTGAACTTACCGCCGTATTTCTTTGCGGTTTCATAGTTGATCATAATCGCCTTCGCAGAGCCGATGTGAAGATAACCGTTGGGCTCGGGAGGGAAGCGAGTAATGATTTTTATGTCGGGATTTTCCGCCAAATCCGCATCAATTATATCGTGAATAAAATTGGAGCTTATTTCTTCCATAACAGTTCTCCTTTATTAGAATTTTGCAAGCATAGAATCAATTCTTGCAATGGTTTCATCATAGCCGATGATCTGCATTACCGTGTAGAGATCGGGCGCGTTGGTTTTGCCTGTAACCGCAACACGAATGAACATTGAAACGTCTGCAACGTTGCCGCCAAACGCATCGGGGTTTGCCTTGTATTCCTTCATATCTGCCGCAAAGCCGATTTCTGTTGCGATTGCCTTGATTTTTTCAAACCAGGTATTCATATCGTCTGCGTAATCGTAGCCCGCCTTGAAAAGCTCAAGTGCCTTTTTAATGTCATCACGTTTGAAGCTTTCGGGATATTCCTCCTTGATTTCAAAGAGGGGAGCGAAGAAGAAGCCCATATAATCTCTTGCGTCGGACCACTTTGCAAGATCTTTACGTGGTTTCTTGCCGCCGCGTCCGATTGCAAGGATCTTCTTTGACATTTCCTCGTTCTCGCGAAGAAGCATTGCAAATTCAACGTCGAATTCCTGCGCCCAATCGACGAGTCTTTCGTAAACTGTGTCCGCATCCATTCGGGAGATAACGTTCTTTGAAACGTCGGTGAGCTTATTTATATCGTAAAGACAACCGGAGCTTGACATCTTCTTTAGTGAGAAGGGGAAGTCGGTGTACTTCTTGTCGGGATTTTGCGCGTGCCAGTCCTCATAGTTGGAGTTGAGAAGTGTCATAACGTATTCAACAACGCAATCCTTATCGTAACCGAGCTCGCGATAATATTCCATATTTGAGCCGAGGTCTCGCTTTGAGAATTTCTTCTTCGAGCCGTTTTCACCCATCTGCATAATGGGGGAGATGTGCGCGTATTTTGGGAGCTTAAATCCAAGGAAGCGGAAGAGCATAATGTGACGTGACAAGCTTGCATACCATTCGTCGCCACGGATAACGTGTGTCGTGCCCATCAAGTGATCGTCAACCGCGTGCGCAAAGTGATAAGAGGGAACGCCGTCACTCTTGAGAAGAACCTCATCTCTATCGTTTTCGGGCAATTCGCGGTCGCCTTTTATAAGGTCTGTGAACTTAATCTTCTTGTCGGGGTCGCCGTCGGAGAGCATACGAAGAACGAAGGGGTCGCCTGCTTCAAGGTGCGCCTTAACCTCATCAATGGTGAAGCTGCGGTTTTTGAGCATTTCCTCTCTCTGCTCACCATTGTCCTCGTGCCAGTCCTTTGCCTTAACCTCTGCCTTTTTGTCAACGGCATTAAGTGCCTCAAGCTCCTCTTTAGTTGTGAAAACGGGGTATGCCTTGCCCTCGGAAACGAGCTTTTTCGCAAAAACGTGATAGATGTCAACTCTCTTTGACTGCTTATACGGACCGTAGTTGCCACAGTCTGTGAGATTTCCGTTTTCGTCGAGAATTGCGCCCTCGTCGAAGTTAATTCCGTAGTAATTAAACGTTTTTATTAAGCTTTCCGCAGCACCCGCAACCTCGCGCTTTGCGTCGGTATCCTCAATTCTAAGATAGAAAACGCCGCCGCTTTGATGTGCAAGTCGCTCGCCAACGAGTGTGGGAAAGAGTCCGCCAAAGTGAACGAATCCCGTTGGGCTTGGAGCAAAACGCGTTACCTTTGCGCCCTCGGGTAATTGACGCGCGGGATACATCGCCTCAACCTCCTCGGGAGTTTTGGTTACGTTTGGGAAAAGTAAATCAGCTAAAAGTTTGTAATCCATAGTATTAAAAATCCTTTCGGTTTATATCAAAAATAATATTTCAAATTTTCGGTTGCGCGGCGTAGCGTGGAGCTATCTCCGTGGCCGCAGAAAATCCAACGGCTTTCATTTTTTGCCATTTCGGTGAGCTTGCCGATTGATGATTTAAGCGCATTTAAGTCACCGCCATATAGGTCATATCTGCCAAACCCTTCGGCAAAAATCGTGTCGCCTGTAATAAGTGAATCGCCCGTATCATAACATACAGAGCCCCTTGTGTGACCGGGAGTATGAATGACCTTGATTTGCTCATCACCAAGCGCGATAATGTCACCGTCGCGGAGTAAAACATCTGCTTTTTCAATGGTGAAATCGTTGCCCGTAAAGGTGCGATATGCATTTTTGCTTGAATCGGTGAGCATTTCATCATCAAACTCGTGAACGTAAAGCTTTGCGCCTGTTTCGTCTCTCAATTCCTGCGCGCGCCAAATGTGATCGAAATGCCCGTGCGTTAAAAGAATACCAATAAGAGTAAGCCCGCGCTCTTCAAGTGCTTTAATTATTTTCTTTTCTGAAATCGAAGGGTCAACCGCAAATGCATCCTTTCCGTTGTGAACGATGAAGCAATTTGAAGCAAAGCCTATCGTCGGTAGGGAAATTATCTCCATAATTTTCTCCATAAATTAGAATAATCATAATATTATAACACAAAAAAATCAAATTATCAATAGGTTAGAAGGCAAAAAACTGCTATTTCATATATTTTTTGCTTGTGTTGTACCCTTTTTTCAAATTTTGATTTGTCGGGGAGTTAAAGTTAGTTTAAATTAGGATTCTTTCGTTCTTTTTGAAAAAAGAACCAAAAACTTTTTATTCGTGGGAATGTATTTAAGCCGCGCAAATCGTGTCAACGAGTTGACACTAATGATTTTTCTCGGTGTTGGCAGGCACCTCGAAAAATCCAATTTGCTACTATCCAACGAAGCCATTTCGTTATCAAACGGCTATAGTTTAACAGAGTAAATTTTAGAAAATCACTATGTTA
>JAFVRQ010000071.1 GCA_017504245.1 Clostridia bacterium
AAACGGAAAAACATTTGCGTTGGGCAGTGTAGCACCAAAGTTTTGCAAAATATAGCTCAAATTACGTTTTTGCTCGCAAAATGACGTCGTAAGACGGCAAGTAATTTGATTGGCACGCCACTCAAATTTTACTTAACCGCCTAATTTTACGTGTGGCGTATTTGCGCGAAGTCTGTGGAATTAGCACAGACCATACGGCTATTAGGCGTAGCGTTTTAAAAGTTTTTTGGTTACTTTTTTTCAAAAAAAGTGACAATCCTTTTTCTTTGTAACTTCTCCCCGCCAAGCCCAAAATAAAACGGGCGACCGCCGTCGCCCGTTATACCGCATATCAAATCAACCCGTCAAACAATTTGATGTTTTCCGCGTTTGGAGTAAGCTCTCCGCTTTCGCATTTTTTGATAATTTCAACGATTTTATCGTTGATAGGAGTTTTAACGCCGCATTTTTTACCCCATTCACAAACAACGCCGTTTATCGCGTCAACCTCACACGCCTTTCCTTTTTTGATATCCTGAAGCATAGAGGGCTCAATATTGCGGTGCTTTTTCATCGCGATTGGAATGAGCATCGTTGCAATTGCTCTCTTGATTGCGCCCTTGTAATAGAACAAAGCCGTGATGTTCTTGCCCTGTACGGGAGCGAATTCCGCGCCTGCCGCGTGGCCGACGTCGATGCACTCCTTCATACAACGGATTGCAACCTTGCGAGCTGCGGGCACCTCGGAAACGTCGCCGAAAACGCCGCCGACAACCGTGCCAAGACCTGAGAACGTTGCGTTGATAAGGAGCTTTGACCAACGCGCGCCGATAAGATTGGTTTCCTCGTGAACAGGGCACATCAATTCAAGAAGATCCTTAACCTCGTTGAATTTTTCTTCCGTGATGCCCTCCATTTTTCCCATATGGAAGGAAAGACCGTCAACCTCGCTCGTGAGCGTGCAAACGCCGGGAGCGGTTAAAGCCGCGCCCCACTCAACAACGCAGCCCATTGTTCTGCTTGAGCCGACGATTTCCGCAACGCCTGGCTCGGGAAGACCGTTCTGAAGGGTAACGATAACACCGTCAGAGGCGAGATGACCCTTCAAAAAGGTAACGACCTCGCGGTTTAAAAGCTGTTTTGTCAAAAGAAGAATAACGTCATATTCTCCGCTCATTTCGTCGGGAGTGAGCGCGGATACAGGAACTGTCATATTGACCGTTCCGTTAATGATCGCACCGTTTTTGCGAAGCGCGTCAACGTGAGCTTGATTTCTGTTGATAAGGTCAATCTTACCGCCGTTTTGGGTAATATAAGCGCCGAGCACCGTTCCGAGCGACCCTGCGCCGTAAATAGCATATCTTTTCATCATTATACCTCGTACTCTAATGGAATTACATAACAGTATAATATCACAACGCGCAAAAATTGTCAAGTCGAAGCAACAAATTGTATTTTTTCGCTCCCCAAAGCCGACAGGGCAAGAAGCGTGTTGACAAACCGCGTGCTTGTATGATAAAATAAATACGCATAAACTGATTTGAGGTGATCGAAATGGCTCAAACACATATAAGCGAAAGTAATGTCATAGTTGAAAATAAAACATTCAGCGGCTCACATTTTGCGCGCGAAATTCATTCCGACGGCACGCAAAGAGGCACGTTCCGTTCTTACACGGTGCTCGTTGACGGCGATAACGTCACGTTTAAAAACTGCGTTTTTGAAAACACGGCGGGCAAGGGAGAGGACGTGGGGCAGGCGATTGCGCTCTATCTTGACGGAGACGATATTTCCCTTGAGAATTGCACCCTGCGAGGCCATCAGGACACGCTTTTTTTAGCTCCCCTGCCCGAGAAGGAAATAATTCCCGGCGGATTTTTAGGCCCAAAGCAATTCGCGGAGAGAAAAAAACGTGTGTTTTTATTCAAAAATTGCACAATCGAGGGCGGAGTTGACTTCATTTTCGGCGGTGCAACCGCATATTTTGAGGATTGCGAATTTGTGAGTGTTGAAGCGGGCTATGTTTTTGCCCCGTCAACCCCAATGGACGTTGAGGTTGGCTTCGTTGCCAAAAATTGCCGCTTTACCGCGCGCGAAAATGTACCAACACACTCCTGCTATATTGCTCGTCCGTGGAGGGATTTTGGCGCAGTGGAATTGATAAATTGTTATCTCGGAGAGCATATCCACCCCGATGGATTTGACGATTGGGGCAAGACGCACGTACACGGAACTGTTCGCTTTAAAGAAGTAAATTCCTATGGTGAGGGAGCGCACAAAGAGCGTCCCAAATATGTAAAAGTTGGATAATACTAATAAAAAACTCCCTTGCGAAAGGGAGTTTTGTTTTTGTGTATGAAATTATTTTTTCTTTCCAAAAAGCAATTTACCAACGTCGAGCTTAGGAATCTTAATATCCAAAACGAACATAAATGCCATAGCAAGCGGCGCAATATGATAGAGCCAAATGCTCATACTATACGGCAAAGCCCAACCGATGAGGCAAACAATGGGCGTAATCATCGCGGAAAACGTGATTGGCATACCGCGAAATGCTTTTAAGCAAGCGCTTTCGTCAGGATTTGCTTGACGCTTTGTTTCGAGTACGTTGAAGAATGCAAGTCGGATAAGTCCGCAAAGCACGTATGCAACGAGAATGCAGATGCCGAGAGTCGAGCGCACACCGTGGAAATAGAACGTAATTGCAGGAGTCACACCGAACGCGATGACGTCGGTAAGAGAGTCGATCTGAATTCCGAAATTCTTCTGATCCTGCGTTCTGTCCTTTTTCGTTCTCGCAACGATACCGTCAAACATATCGCAAAAGCCCGAAAAGAATATGCAGAACACGGCAGCACCGAGATGCCCGCTTGTCGCTTGAATAATTCCCACAACGGCGGATGCCAGACTAACGTAAGTAAGCCAGGTAGTGTAGTCATAAAATCCTATAAAATGCATATCAAACGCCTCCTGTTTTTTCTTGCTGCTTCTTCTCGGATTTTTCCATCCAATGCGCAACTATAAAGCCAATGCCAAAGCAAACAACTGAAATTATCATAGTCCAAATGCTTTTGAATTCATATGGCAGGGTTTTAAGTGACGACGAAATAACGAAGCCCAGAATTATGCGCGAAATTATAGCATAATGCTTTTTGAACATCATATTTACGAGCTTTGCAAGGAGCAAAACCGTTACTGCGATTCCGATTCCGAACGGAAGAAGAACCTCCATATCAAATCCGCTTATACCCTCGGTAAGAGGAACGTAAAGGCCGAGATATATGAGCACCGTTGACGAGCTCATTCCGGGTACTATTAAGCTTATGCCCCACATAAATCCGCAGAAAGCGAAGCTTAAAAAGTTCGCAGGGACCTCAACCGCCTGACCCGCCTCGAGCAAGTGGAACAAAATATACGAAACCGTTAAGGAAATCACGAAGGGAGTCCAGCTCGCCCCTCGGTTTTCCTCCTCGCTTTTCTTGAACATATCAGGAATGGTTCCGAAAACAAGTCCAAAGAAAAGGAAAATGGCGATGTCGGGTGCAAGCGTGAAGAATATCTCGCAGACCTTGGCGAGAAGCACGAAGCCGACCGCCCATCCGACAAGGAACGGAGCGAAAATTCGATAATTTTCCTTCAATGCCTTTTTTGGACTTGTTAAAAGCTCCATAAGAAGCTCGTAAAGACCGAACGCAACGAGCAGAACGCCGCCGCTGACACCGGGCAAAATCGCACCGATACCAACTATAGCGCCCTGAATTGCATACAAAATAACCTGTGATAAATTAATCTTATTTCTTTCCATTTTTCAACATATTGAACGACTCTATCGTATAGAGCGTACCCGAAAAAATCATAAACACCGTGCTGAAAAGGATGATTCCGAGCGAAATTGCGCTTGGAATTTCGTTCCAGCCGAGGTGGAATACAACCAAGAATATTACGATGCCCGTGCTCACCTTTCCGTGCCATTTTGCGCCCTCGACGAGCTCGGTTTTCTTGTAAACGTAAAAGCGAAGCAAAAGCGAGCCGATCTCCTTTACAAACAAAACTATCAAGGGAAGAAGAATAAGCGGAAATCTCGTAACAAGGCAGGCGAAAACCGTAAGCTGCGTAGCCTTGTCTGCCACAGGATCAATAAATTTACCGAAATCGGTTATCATATTAAACCTTCTTGCGATAAAGCCGTCGGCAATATCCGTGAGGGTTGAAATGATAACCCAGATAAGCGTACCCACATTGTCGTGTCTGAAGCAATAATAATAAACTATTACGGGAATCAGTAAAATTCTCAAAATAGACAGCATATTTGGAATAGTTAGTATTTCTTTGCATATTTTTTTGAATATTTTACGAAAAAGCTCTTTCATAAAAATCCTCCTGAAACTATATGTAAATATAGCCACAAAAATACCTATTCATTGTATTATACCGCCATTTTTTTCTTTTGTCAAGTTTTTTTGCCTTTTTCAACAAAATTTGAAAAGTTTTTGGCTATTTTTGAAAAAAGAAGCAAAACAATCGCGCAGGTTTGTGCAGAGTCGGCGTAAATTTTCGATAATTCGTGGGCGAATTATCGGTTTTGAAACTTCAACACCGCCCTTACGTAAAAGTACGACGGTCGGCATTGAATTTTCAAAACTACGAAAACCCCTCTTTACAGAGTGTTTTTCTAAAATTTACTTTGTTAGTGCGTAGCCGTAGGGGAGGATATTGTCCTTTCGAAAACAAAATTAGTTTGTGTTGGGAGAGGCGGGTCACCGCGGACGTCGACACCTACGGAGTTTGTGCGCGTAGCCGTATTGATAGCAAAATGGATTCGCACAAGCTCCGTAGGGGTCTCGCTTTGCGAGTCTGTATATACACAAAGATACATTTTATCTTGAACGGACGACCAAAGGTCGCCCCTACGAGTGAGTAC
>JAFVRQ010000072.1 GCA_017504245.1 Clostridia bacterium
AATTATCGGTTTTGAAAGCACGATACCATCCTTACGCGCGAGCACGACGGATGGTACCGCACTTCCAAAACTACGAAAACCACTATTTCATAGTGTTTTTCTAAAATTTACTTTGTTAAGCTATAGCCGTTTGATAACGAAATGGCTTCGTTGGATAGTAGCAAATTGGATTTTTTGAGGTGCCTGCCAACACCGAGAAAAATCATTAGTGTCAACTCGTTGACACAATTTGCGCGGATTTAATTAATACCCAACGTTTAAAAAGTTTTTGGTGCCAGGGGTTCCCCGAAGCGATATTTATGAGCTTTGGGGGTTCACGGGTCTTTTTTCAAAAAGAACGAAAAAGATCCTGATTTAAACTAACTTTATCTCCCCGATAAATCAAAATTTGAAGCTCAAACAATCTCTATACTTATATGACAATCAAAAACGCAAAATCTTACATATTTTTTTTAAAAAGGCATCAAACGTTTAAAAAATATTGTTGATTTTCGATTTACGCTATGATAAAATGATGTAAAAGATTATTTATCGGGAGTTGTATATGCATAAAATTTCAAAGAAAGCCCTAATTATTATTGGATTATCCGTTGTTTTAGTAGTTTGCGGAGTGATTTCTTACTTTCGTCTTCCCTTTGCGGTTTTGAGGGACGTGCCGGAAAGTCGAATTGAGGATGACAGGGAGAGTGGTATGCTTTCGGTTTCGGGCAACGAGGTTAAGATTTTACATCTCACGGATTTGCACACGAACGGTAAGCTTGAAATGCCGCTTATGTTTTCGATTATGAAATCTGCCATTATGAAAAGTAAGCCCGACCTTATCGTTATCACGGGCGACGTTTTCAGCAGCGGTTGCGACAAAAAGGACGTTGAAACGCTTTGCGAATTTTTGGACGAAATCGATCTTCCCTGGGCAGTGGTGCTTGGCAATCACGATGATGAAACTCCCTATTCTCTTGAGGATTTGTCTCATATTTTAGAAAATGCCGACGGCTCACTCTTCAAGCGCGGAGAATTAACCGATAGATACGGTAATTATTATTACTATCTCAATTTTGCCGACGGCAAAACTCAACAGTTGATATTTATGGACACGAGATCAAGGGGCTTTACCGAGGAGAGTGTTGCTTTCTATGAAAACGCGGTTGCTGATGCTATGCAGCTTGACGGGGCTAATACGGTTAAGAATTTGCTTTTCTATCACATTCCATTGCAGGAAATGGAGGACGCTGTAAGTGCTTACGAAAAGGATTCTTCCATCGGTACCGGTAAAATAGGCGAGCCGATTTGCGCGCAGGACACCGAGGTTGGCTTTTTTGACAAGGTTTTGGAGCTTCAAAGAACGCAGGCGATGTTTTTCGGTCACGACCATTATAACAACACGATTATCAATTATATAGGTGTTGATTTTTGTTACGGCACGAAAACGGGTATAGCCGGCGGTCACAATTTCAAGCTCGGCGGCAATTTGATAACGATGAGCTCCGACGGTGAATATACCATCGAAAGATTGCTCCATTGGGGGAAGGGCGAAAAGCACGACTAAAATATTGGGCGGTATTTTCTAAAATATTCTAAATACCGCCTTGACTTTTTGCAAAATAATGATATAATAATGTTTGTTATATGCAGATGTGGCGGAATTGGTAGCTTCGAGAACGAGCGCGTCCGGTGGACGATGAAGCGAGTTCGAGAAGGCGCAGAAACAAGGAGAATTGCGAGCAAGCGTGAGCAAGGCGACTATGTTTCAAGCGGTCTCGCGGAGCGCGGCTGCCCTTCAAAAAACAAACTTAATATGCAGATGTGGCGGAATTGGTAGCTTCGAGAACGAGCGCGTCTGGTGGACGATGAAGCGAGTTCGAGAAGGCGCAGAAACAAGGAGAATTGCGAGCAAGCGTGAGCAAGGCGACTATGTTTCAAGCGGTCTCGCGGGGCGCGGCTGCCCTTCAAAAAACAAACTTAATATGCAGATGTGGCGGAATTGGCAGACGCGCTGGATTCAGGTTCCAGTGAGAGCGATTTCATATGGGTTCGAGTCCCTTCATCTGCACCAAAAATCAAAAGAGAGGGCAAGCCCTCTCTTTTGATTTTTAATACATATTATACCTCGAACCCTTAATGTTTGCCTTAGCAAACATTCTTTTGCACGCCAAGCACAATCGCTCGCGCAAAAGGGGTTCGTTAGTCCCTTCAAGTTGGAGAATTCATCCATCTCCTATGTTTTTTATACAAATAAAAAAATAAAATCCCTCAAAAAAGTTGAATTTTTATCCGTTTTGTGTTAAAATATAAGTTAATTACAGTTCTTTCAGGAGAAAAATATGAAAAACAAGGAATTTTTAGGTACTGAGCCGATTGGAAAGCTGCTTTTGAAGATGGCAATTCCAACCGTTCTTGCCCAGCTTGTAAATATGCTTTACAATGTTGTTGACCGCATTTTTATTGGTCACATCGAGGGGGTTGGCGACTACGCTCTCACGGGTGTTGGAATTTGTATGCCGATTATTATGGCTATTTCCGCTTTTGCCGCGCTTATAAGCATTGGCGGTGCTCCGCGCGCGTCGATTGCTCTTGGCGAGGGCAAGCAGAATAATGCCGAAAAAATACTCGGCAACTGCTTTTCCTTGCAGATAATCGTTTCGATAATACTTACTGCCATTATTTTGATTTTCAAGCGCGATCTGCTTATGGCTTTCGGCGCGAGCGAAAACACCATCGGCTATGCAGTTGACTATATGAGCATTTACGCAATTGGAACGATTTTCGTTCAGCTCACGCTCGGAATGAATGCCTACATCACCGCGCAGGGTGCTACAAGGGTGAGTATGATTTCCGTTCTCATAGGTGCTATTGCCAACATCGTGCTTGACCCTATCTTTATCTACATTTTCGGTATGGGCGTGCGCGGTGCCGCTCTGGCAACCATCATTTCTCAAATGCTCTCTTGCGCGTGGGCGATTTCGTTCCTTTTGGGAAATAAAACCGTTTTGAAGATTAAAAAGGAAAACCTTAAAATCGAGGCGGATGTCGTTCTTCCCTGCATTGCTCTCGGTCTTGCGCAGTTCATTATGCAGATTAGTGAGAGCGTTATCTCCGTTTGCTTCAATTCGTCGCTTCAGAGCTACGGCGGTGATATTGCCGTTGGCGCTATGACGATTTTAACGAGCGTGATGCAGTTTGCTATGCTTCCGCTTCAGGGCGTATCGCAGGGGGCTCAGCCGATTATAAGCTACAATTACGGAGCTAAAAATAGAGAGAGAGTTAAAAAATCCTTCTCCCTGCTATTGCGGGTCAGCTTGATTTATTCCGTTTCCCTTTGGGCTCTTATTATGCTCTTCCCCACCGCGTTTGCAGGCATTTTCACAAGCAAGCCGGAGCTTATTGAATTTACGGGAGGCGCGCTTCGTATCTATTGCGGTGTTCTTTGCATTTTCGGTATTCAGGTTGCCGCGCAGATGACGTTTATCTCGCTTGGCAAGGCACTTTCGTCAATTACGGTTGCGGTGGCGCGAAAATTCGTGCTTTTGCTTCCGCTTATTTACATTGTTCCCCGTTTCGTTGAAAACAAAACGATGGGCGTTTATCTCGCAGAGCCCATTGCAGACACCTTGGCGGTGACGTTTACCGCGATTCTGTTCGTTTTCCAATTTAAAAAGGCACTCAAAGAGATGGATGGGATGTAAATTGGAAATTAGCAGGAAGAAGTTACAAAAATAAAAATGACGCTTTTTGAAAAAATCCCTTATTTTATACTAACATTTCAAAAAAGGCCTCGCGGTGCGAGGTCTTTTTTATGTATTTGTTTCAGTTTTCTTTAGCTTGAGCAGGAAAAATCCGAGGCACAAAAGCGATGCTATAGCGATACAGATATTGCTAACGCCCATTGAAATGCCTGCCGCCTCCGCTCCGATTTCCTTATGGAAGGTCTGCAAATACCACAAAACAGGTATGCGGAAAACGAAAACGCGGCTGATATTGAGCACCATCGTTATTTTCGTTTGTCCAAAGCCATAAAGCACACCAAGAACGGCGGAATTTACCGCAAGCGCAAGAATTGAGAGCGAATCGTATCTGTGAATGCTTTTGATAAGAGCCAGAAACATTTCGGCATCTGCCGCCAACGAATTCTGATTATATAGATTAATTATCGCATCCTGACAAACAAAACGAACAAGAATATATCCTGCAATGCCGAGCGCGGTTGACATAAAAAACGAATATTTAAAGGTTTTCATAGCGCGCCCGAATTTTCCTGCGCCGAGATTTTGGCTGATAATGGTTGACGTTCCCTCCTCAAACGAGTTAAGAGAATTCGTTACAAGTCCGTTGATATTATTGGAAACTCCAAGCGCGCCAACCACGAGAGGTCCATAGGATTTGCACATCGCGTTGATGCTGACCTTTCCAAACGAAAAAATGAATTTCCCGAGAAAAATCGGCAGGGACATTGCAAGTATCTCGCGGCTCTCTTCCCATTTGAGCTTTAATTCGCTCATTCTTATTATGAAAACGTTATCCTTTTGCAGCATCATTGAAAGAAGTATTGCGAACATCACCGCTTGTCCTATGAGAGTTGCAACGGCAACCCACACTATATCCCTCATATTCATTCCCCAAACGAAAAGGAATGAAAGAGCAAGCTTTACTACCATAGTTAAAATATTTAACCAAAGCATAATTTTGGTGTTTCCCTTTGCCTTTAGCATTGAAATAAAAACGCTGTTATAAAACATAAATGCAAGGGTTACTATCTGCACGATAAAATAGCTTGTTCCAATGCTGATAAGCTCATCGGGAACTCCCGAAAGACGCATTATCGGTACTGCAAACGGTATGCAAATTACAAGCAGGAGCGCGATTATGATATTTGAAAGTCCTATAGTTTGATTGGAGCGAAAACGCGCTTCGTCCATTTTCCCCGCACCGAAAAGCCGCGCAACGATAATTCCGCCGCCCGCGGCAAGTCCTGATCCGAGCGAGGAAAGTAAATGTTGAATCTGCGAAAGAGATGCCACTGCGCTAACGCTCGTTGGATTGATTTTTGAAACCACAACGGCATCGATTATTGCATAGAAAGAATTGAAAAGATTATAAAGAAATATTGGCGCACAGATGCTTATTATCGTTATCCAAAGATTGCCGTTTAGTATCCTCTCTCTGCGCCTTAAATCCTTTGCGCTTACCATTATTTTGCCTCCGAGAGCTTAAACAAAAGCTCTTTCATTTCCTCGTGTGTTGCAACAGTATAATCGGGAGAAACGCACAAATCGGGGTATCTTCCCGATTGCTCGGTTTCGATATATACCGTTTTGAGTCCTGCCCCCGACGCGCCGAGCACGTCGTCGTGAAGGTCGTTGCCAACGTATAAGCATTCTTCTCTGTCAAGACTAAATTTATTAAATGCTATTTCAAAAATTTCAGGAGAGGGCTTTTTTACTCCCGCATCGCTTGAGATGAGAATTCCGTCGAAAAGAGCTTTAATCCCAAGCTCGTCGAGCTCGTCAAGCGTAAAGCAGCTTTGCGCGTTGGAAACAAGATAAACGCCTGCGCCTCGCTCTTTTAATCCCTTTAGAATTTCAACAATGCAGGGGAAAAGGCGGAGCTTTTGACGTGACAAAACGCGAAATTCCCTTGCAAGCTCATTCGCTTTCGTCTTACTCGCTTCGCGATTTTCGAGCATCTCCTCAAAAACTCGCAAAAGGTCAAATTCAACGAATTCGTGGGCGCGCGCATCCGAATATTTCTTGCATATAGCGTGATATTCGTCCTTAACTTTTTTAACGTCTCTCTCTCCCAAAAGCCACGCAAATCCAAACCAAAGGGATTGCAGCTCCTCGTCGGTTTTTATATCGGCGAGCGTGCCGTAAAGGTCAAATAAAAAATTCATTTATTAATTCTCCTTACCAAATAAAAGGCAGCATTCTGTATTTTACCTTTTTCTTATACTCCTCATAGCCCTCAAGCTCGCGAGTGAGCACCTCCTCCTCGTTTTTGATGCGCTTTGATATGATGACGGGATATGCTAAGAAAACGATAAATGAAATCAAAGAGCCGAGCACGAAGGGTATTGACATAAAGAGCAAAAGAGTTGCAAAATACATTGGGTGGCGAACAATACCGTAAAGTCCCGTTGAAATAACTTTTTGACCATCAACGACCTTAATACTTCTTGAAAGATAGGTATTTTCGCGCAAGACCTCGGCATAAAGCACGTAAGCAAGAAGAAAAACGACCGCCGCGGCAATATTCACCGCAAAGGGTAGCTTCAGCGTTCCAAAACGGAAATCGAGGCCTGCAAGCACGAAGCCGAAAATGAACATAAGTCCGCTCAATTTCACCACAACGCTTTGCTCCTTCTCCTTTTCCTTTGCGTCAAGTCGGCTCGCGAGAAGCGAGGGGTTGAATATCATCATTACTATTCCCGCGATAAACATTGGAATGAAAAGTATTCCCATAAGCAGCCAGCCGCCGGCAAATGCAAGCGTTCCCGCAGGCAAGAATATAAGCGCGCCAACAAGCACAACACCGAGCGCGAATTTCAATATTGCTTGAATGAATAATTTGAATGTCATAAGTTTCTCCTTTATTTCTTCTAAATGGTTGTCAATATAAATATGTCTTATTTTATCATCTTTACCGATGATTGTCAATACTCGTTTGAATTTCAAATTTTGATTTATCGGGATGTTAGCTGGAGTTAAAATGGCAATTTTTTAGTTTATCTGCCGCGCAAGATTCTTCGCTCCGTGCTCGGCACTCCACTCAAGAATGACGCGCGGAATCTTTGCTCGCAATGAACCCACGCGTCATCCTCGAGGGAGCCAAAGCGACCGAAGGATCTTGCGTGGAGTACAAACAAAGGAATTTAAATACCCCGCTAAATTCCAATTTATCACTACTTCTGTATTAACATTATACATAATTAACATTGTTTGCTTATATAAAGCACCAATTATTATCAAAAATACCAAATTTCTTTAAATTTCGATTTTGTTATTGATTTTTTTACATATTAATTATAGAATATATTTGTACGTCTAAGTACAAAAATAATTGAATACAAAAGGAGTTCTCAAATGAAGTTCACAAGAATCATTTCTCTCTTGCTTGTTTTGGTAATCCTCACACTTGCAGTGGCAAGCTGTGATATTACGGGTAAAACAAGCACAACTGAGCCCGAAGAATCAACCACCACAACGACAACGCCCACGGAATCCACCTCGACTACTCAAAAGACCGAGCCCGATCCCGATGAGGACATCTACGTTACCGTTGCAGAGGCAATCGAGATTGCTATGGCTGAAACGAGCAACAACCCCACAAAGAGATACTACATCCGCGCAACAATCGTTAAGGTGTCAAATCCCGCATACGGTGAGATGACTATTGCTGACGAAACGGGTGAAATCTACGTTTATGGTGTTTACAGCGCAGACGGCTCTGTCGGATATGCTAACTTTGAAGAAAAGCCCGTTAAGGGAGATGAAGTTCTTCTTCATTGCACTCTCAACACATATAACGGCACACCTCAGGTTAAAAATGCACGTCTTATCGAATTCACTCCCGGTGCAAAGGAGGATATCGACGCTTCCTCTTATACAGAAATGTCAATTGCAGATGCGCGTGACACAGAGCTTGGCGCAAAGGTAAGAGTTACCGGCGTTGTTGCAAGAATTACATATGCAAACGGTATGAAGCCCAGCGGCGTTTACCTCGTTGACGGCACAAATTCCATCTACGTTTACGACGGCGACATCGCAGGTCAGGTTGCTATCGGCAACAAGATTACAGTTCTTGGCGAAAAGGACTATTGGGTTCTTGAAAGCGAGTCCAATAACGCAGCTAAGCACGGATACAAGGGCTGCTGCCAGATTTCAAGTGCAGTTCTTTATGAAAATGATAAAGCAACAAATGAGATTGACTTCTCTTGGTGCGAGGAAAAGACAGTTAAGGAAATTCTTAACATTCCCGTAACCGAAAACGTTACTACAACCACCTATAAGACAACCGCTCTCGTTAAAAAGGTCCCCGGAAACGGTTTTGTTAACTACTATTTCTTTGACCTTGACGGTGAAACGGGAGCATACACATATACACAGTGCAACGGTGACGACTTTGCTTGGCTCGACGAATTCGACGGAAAGCTTTGCACGGTTTACCTTTCTCCTATGAACGCAAAATCCACCTCAAGTGATTGCTATTTCAGATTCCTTCCTGTTGCGGTTATCGACGAGGGATTCGTATTTGATACGGCAAACACACCTGCTCACATCGTTGAATACTACGGTGTTGATCAGTTCCTTTCAACATACACGGGCAATCCCCTTCTCGAGCTTGTAACAAGCGTTTCAAGTGAATTGCTCGGATTTGAAAATGCTACTCTTTCCTACACTTCAAGCGACGAAAACGTTGTTTACTTTGAAGAGGTTGACGGCAAGCTCATATTCAACTGCAAGAATAACGGTACGGCAACGGTAACTATCACGGGTACATACGGCGAATACACTCATTCCGTAACGGTTGAAATTACGGTTGACGCGCCCATTGAGGAAGCAAAGGGTCTTTCCGTTGAAGAAGCAATCGGCAAGGAAGTTGGCGAAATTATTCAGGTTGAAGGTATCGTTGGTCCTTCTCTCGTTAACAGAGATGGCTTCTACCTCATCGATGAAACGGGCGTTCTTGCAATTATCGTAAACGACTCATCCGTTTGGGATGGCCTTGCGATTGGTCAGAAGGTTGTTGTTGAAGGTAAGAGAGATCTTTTCCACAATGGTACGGGAACGCACGCAGGTCAGATTGCACTTACCGGTTCAACAATCGCCGTAAACCATTACGGAAATCACGAGTATTCAACAGCATCCTTCATTACTGATAAAACTCTTGATGATTTCTATGTTCTTGACGCAACTGAAAGCCACTCAAACGAGGTTTACGTTGCAACGGGTACAATCGTTGTTGAAGAAACAGCTCACTACACAAGTATTAAGCTCATCACTCCCAACGGTCAAAAGGTAACACTTTACTCCTCAAGCGCTAACCAGTATAGCTGGCTTAAACAGTTTGAAGGTGAAGTGACAGTTGAAATCGCTCCTTGCAACTGGAACAATAAGGCGTTCTGGGCGGGTTGCGTTATCGCAGTTAGAACTGCCGACGGTAAGATTTGCAACGAGCTTAACTTTACTACAGGTAAGTAATTTATCATATAATGAAAGGCACTTGCAAGAGTGCCTTTTGTTTTTCTTATAGCGCTAAATTGGGATTTATCGGGATGTTGAAAAAGTTAGTTAAAGTTAAGATCGCCTACGCGGCGGGCGCCCACTTTTGAAAAAAGTGGGTCAAAACAATCGCTTGGTGTGTTCAGATTATGCGTAAATTTTCGATAATTCGCAA
>JAFVRQ010000073.1 GCA_017504245.1 Clostridia bacterium
CACACGTTGCGATTACACAGAGGGCAAAGAAGTAGTAGTTGTAGAACACGAATTTGATGAAGAAAATCTCTTCTACCATCCTTCCGCTCCCACATGTACAGAAGGTGCATACATCGCAGGATATTGCGTATACTGCGAAAACGCATACCTTCTTTCTCAGGTTCCTGCTCTTGGTCACACTTGGGAAGGTGGCGACTGCACAACTCCCGCAACATGCTCTGTTTGTGGCGCTACAGGTGATTTAGTTCACACAGAAGGCGAAGACGGTACTTGCGCTTGTGGATACGTTTTTGTAGAAACAGCTGAAGAGCTTATCGCTGCTCTTGAAGCAGGTAAGAAGGTTCTTCTTATGAATGACATCGTTATGGATGCCACACTTAAGTGCCCCTATGGTAACTCTGTAGGTGTTGCTCAGAAGGGTGGCGAGCTTAACGGTAACGGTTATACTCTTACAGTTAACGGTGACGGCAACTATTATGCAATCATCACATACGGTGGTACAATTGCTAACCTCACAATCAATGCAGGTTTCCGTGCAGTTGTTCTTTACACTCCCACAGAAGATGTAATCCTTGACAACGTTACTATTGCAGGTGAAGGCATTTGCTATGGTTTCAATACAGCAGAGCATCCCACACTTGAGGGCATTGATATTGTTGTTAAGAATTCCACAATTATGGGTTGGGTAAGCTTTGCAGGTCCTTATGCATCTGTAACATTCGAAAACTGTGACTTTGTTCAGGGCGTATACTATGACAACGTAATTGGTCGTCTTGTTAAACCTTACGTAAGCACAACATTTACAAACTGCACATTCGTTACTAACGCGTACCTTGACCTTTCCGCTCTTGAAGCAGGCGCAACAGTAGTTCTTACAGGTTGTAAGGTTGGTGAAGTTGACGTAACTGTTGACGTATTCACAACAACTGAAGATGATCCTGAGGTTCCTTTCACATATGAAGCTCCTGCAGGCGTTGAGCTTGTTCTTGCAGCAGTTGAAGGTGGCGTAAGCTTCCACAGACACGGTTATGTAGCAGACGTAACAGCTCCTACATGCACAGCAGCTGGTAAGACAGTTTACACATGTGCTTGTGGTGATACATACGAAGAAGCTGGCGAAGCTGCTACAGGTCATGCTTATGCTGACGGTATCTGTGGTAACTGTGGTGCTACAGACCCCAATCACTATTTCGTAGTTTCTATAGCTGATGCTCTTGAAAAGTCCGAAGGTGCAAAGGTTCAGCTTAGTGGTACAGTAACAGAGATTTATCAGGCATACAACTCTCAGTATAACAATATCTCTGTATGGATTACAGATGAAAATGGTGATAGAATCCTTGTTTTCAGAGTTACAGGTAATTATGGAATTGGTGACAAGCTCACAATCAAGGGACAGATTACTATGTACAATGAAAAGCCTCAGATTGCTCAGGGTGCTACAGTAGTAAGCTCTGAAAAGCATGTTTGCTCCGATTTCACAGAGGCAACTTGTCTCAATAAAGCAAAATGCGTAGTATGTGGTGTAGAAACAGGCGAACTTGCTGACCATAACTATGTGGATGGTAAGTGCATTTGTGGTGCTGAAGAAGGTGGCGTAGAGCCTACTACAGTAAGTAAGACTATGAAAGATTTGATTACACAGTATGGTTGGACATCTAGCACTACAAAGCAGTCTTTCTCTCTTGATGATGTAGTATCCGTTAAGATTAATGGAGGTTCTAATACTGGTAAAGCATATAATGGTGACCATATCCGTATTTATGCAACAGACTCTCCTGCTGGCACAATAACAATTACTGTTCCTGAAGGATATGAGATTGTTTCTATTAAGATTAGCACACAGACAGGTACATATGCATTCCTTCACTACAACAATGCTGATATTTGCAACAAGACTATTTCAGTTTCTGGTAACTCTGTAGTTCTTAATTCCGTTAAGAATGGTTCCGATGGTAAACAGGTTCGCGTTACTGGCATTGAAGTAACATATAAGCCCGTTGGCTAATAAAAAACTATCATATATGATTAATTTTGGCACGCGCCTTCGGGCGCGTGCTTTTTTTATTGGTGGGGGCGAGAATTTTGCGTTCGTCGATAAATTGTGATTTATCTATGCCTTCTCGCCCTATGCTCCGCCAGGGAAGGCAGCGACAAATCAAAATTTGAATTGCATTATAGTTATAATTACCAAAAATTGCTTTGGGTTTTTGGTTAGTTTAAATCTTGAAATTTGCAGGGAATAATGGTATAATTTAAAATGATAAATTATGCTCAAAAATGCATATTTTACGTTAAAGTTAGCCATTAATAAGAATATGGCAGAAGGAGATTTAAATGACAAAATTTATTAAAATTCGTTCTTTGCTTGCGGTTTTGTTGCTCGCTTGTATGTTACTCGCGCTTTGCGCTTGTAATTTTAATTTTGGCGGCGTGACGAACCCCAAGAAAACTACGTCGTCTAACGGTGGCGCGGATCCCGTTCCCGATCCTATCGACGACAACTACAGAACTCTTTATCAGATTTACGTCAGATCTTTTGCGGACTCTGACGGAAACGGCAAGGGTGATATTCGCGGTATTATTGAAACATTTGACTATCTTAATGACGGAGATATGGCAAACGGAAACGATCTCGGTGTTCAGGCGATTTGGCTCACTCCCGTTTTCCACGGAAACTCCGCTCACAAGTATGATGCGATAGATTTTTATTCCATTGATCCCGAATTCGGTACCTTGGACGATCTTAAGGAGCTTATTGCTCTT
The DNA here is from genome assembly GCA_017504245.1 of Clostridia bacterium. GTDB lineage: Bacteria > Bacillota > Clostridia > Oscillospirales > CAG-272 > RGIG4608. The sequence continues at coordinate 2,764 of JAFVRQ010000073.1, forward strand.
TGCAAGGAAAGAAACGTTAAGCTTATTCTCGACCTTGCGCTCAACCACACCTCCCCCTCCTGCGAATGGTTCAAGGAGTCCAAAAAGGCACGCATTAACGGTGACACCTCAAACAAGTATTACAGCTGGTACAATTGGAGCACAACCGAAAAGACCGGCTACACGAAGGTTTACGGTCAAAATCTTTGGTATGAGAGCAGATTTGACGTTACGGGCGGAAGTATGCCCGACCTTAACTATGACAATCAAGCGGTCAGAAACGAGATGCTCAACGTTGCTAAATATTGGTTAGATATTGGCGTTGACGGATTCCGTTTTGACGCGGTTAAGTATATTTATTTTGAGGATCACGTAAAATCACCTCAATTCTACAAGTGGTACACGGACGAGCTTCGCAAGATAAATCCCGATATTTATCTTATTGGCGAGTGCTGGGATAATGAAACGAATACGCTTAAATATTACAATTCGATGAACTGCTTTAACTTTTCGATGGCAGGCAACGGAATGATCGCTTCTGCAGCGAAGGGAAACGGCGCTATCAGCACATTTGTTGACAATATCTGCAGTTGGCAGAAGAAGGTTACTGCTGTCAGAAGTGACGCTATGGTTTCGACCTTCCTTTCAAACCACGACCAAGACAGAAGCGCGGGCTATATCCCCGGTGTAAATCAGCAAAAGATGGCTGCAAGCTTATATTTGCTCACGCCCGGTACTCCCGTTATCTATTACGGTGAGGAAATAGGTCTTAAAGGCTCGGGGGATTCCGCCGAGGACGCAAATCGCCGTCTTCCCATGAAGTGGGGCGACAGCTGGACCTGTGAAATTCCAAGCTACGCTACGTACTCCATTGACCTTTGGAGTGACACGGTTTGGGATCAGCAGAGAGATGACGACAGCTTGATGATGCATTATTCCAAGGTTTTGCAGATTCGTCACACTTTCCCCGCAATTGCGCGCGGTACTTATTCTGCAATTTACGGCGGAAAGGCAACCTTTGGCGGTTTCTTTGTGGAATATGGTAATGATGACGTTATTATTCTTCACAACACTTCTGCAAGTGAAACGGTGACGGTTGATCTTAACACACTTACGGGACTTAAGGGCAAGGGATATACATCCTATGAAATTCTTGCCTTTGTTGGCGAAAATGCTGCGGAAATTGACGGAACGACACTTACTCTCGGACCTCAAACGACGGTTATTCTTCAGTAGTTTTATGAACACATTCAGCTTATTAGCATTTTGTTCAAAAAGCTTTAAATCCTTTTGGCTAATATGCCAAAAATCACAAAAGGCATTATATTATTATTGACAAATTTGTTCAATAGTATTATAATAATATATGCGCCAAAAAGCGTAAATAATTTTTATTAAAAAGGAGAAAAATTAGTTATGAGAATGACTAAACTCGTATCACTCGTACTCGCTCTTCTTATGCTCACACTCTGCTTCGCAGCTTGTGGTGAAAAGAAAGAAGAAAAAATGACAATCACTCTTTGGGTTTCTACAACCGAAGGTGTTAAAGCCTTTTATGAAAAGCAGGTTGCTGATTTCAAGGCGCTTCACCCCGAATATGATTTCAATATCAAGGTAGAAGCAGTTGGTGAAGGTGATGCTGCAACACAGGTTTTGGCTGACGTTGCTACAGCTCCCGATATGTATTGCTTCGCGCAGGACCAGATCGCTCGTCTCGTTCAGGGCGGTGCTCTTGCTCCTCTCGGCTCACAGGCGGCTGACACGGTTAGAAAAAATAATGACTCCGGTTCCGTTGGTGCTGCAACAGTTGGTGAAAAGCTCTATGCTTATCCCTTGTCATCTGACAACGGATACTTCCTCTATTATGATTCATCCGTAATTTCTGCAGAGCAGGCTAAGACCTGGGAAGGTATTATCGAAGCTTGTCAAGCAGCAGGCAAGAAGATTGGTTACAATACTTCTGAGGGTTGGAAGGGCTCCGGCTTCTACTTTGCACAACCCGTTGGCGGCGGCGACGCACTCTGCCACTCTACTTGGACATATTCTGCTGACGGTAAGAACCCCATCGCTCTTGACGATACCTTTAATTCCGATAACGGCGTTATCGCTATGAAGGGATTGAATATGCTCGCAACTTCAGGCGTATGGCTTGATACAGAGTCATTCACTAATACAGCAGCTGTTGTTACAGGTACTTGGAAGGCAAATGAGGCTGAAGGTGAATACGGCGATAATATGGCTGCTACAAAGCTTCCCACCTTCACAGTTGACGGTGTGACATATCAGACAGGTTCCTTCTCAGGTTGTAAGCTTCTTGGTTGCAAGCCCCAGACTGATGATGCTAGAGCAAAGCTCTGTGCAGACCTTGCTCTTTACCTTACAAGCGGCGATGCTCAGCTTGAAAGATACTATGAATTCCAGCACGGTCCTTCTAACCTTGAAGCACAGGCAAATCAGGACGTTATGGACAACAAATTGCTCACAGCTCTTCTTCAGCAGAACGTTTACGCAGTACCTCAAGGCGTAATTCCCGATAAATGGTGGGCTGAGGTAGCTGCACTTAATGCAATCTGTGCAGAAAGCGGCAAGACAGAAGATGACTTCAAAGCAGCTCTTGCAACTTATGAAGAAAAGGTAACAGCTTTGATTGTTAAATAATAGCTAATTTTAATAGTTAATATTTTTTGGGATGGGGTGAATCCCTTGTGGATTCACCCCTATTTCATTGAAAAGGCATTGTTGGCCGGGATACAAGGACAAATGTCTTGTGTATCGGTCAACAATGCCTTGTTTGAGTAAATTAAGGAGATATAAATTAACGTTTATATTTGAATTATGGAAAGATTAAATGCTTTAGAATATTTAAAACTAAGTAAATCTCAAGCTTTATGGTACAATATTAAGCTGTTTTTCTCTAAAATTCCCGCTTGGATTAAGAGCTTGTTTGTAAAGCTTTGGATTACAATTAAAAATTTCTTCCTTAGCTTAAAGGAAGGAGCTTTGGATATAAAGGATACCTTTGTTAAGGGAAACTGGGCTGTTAAGCTTTCTTTCGTTTCCTTTGGAGCAGGTAATATATATTACGGTCAGGTAATGCGCGGACTTTTGTTCCTTTTATTTGAGGTTATTTTTATCGTTTATACCTTTATTTTGCCCACGGGCGGTATCTATTGGATAAGAAAGGTTCATTGGTTATCTAAGGGCGCAACGGTTGGTACCGTGCAGGGTGCGATGAAATACAATCCCGTAACCGATACATACGGTTGGGTTGCAGGTGACGACTCAGTCAGAGTATTGCTTTACGGATTGCTTTCGGTTTTCTTTGTTATTGCGTTCTTCGTGGTTTGGAGAATGCAGATTAAGCAATGTAAGATCAATATGGAGCTTCACGGACAGGGAAGAAAGATCAAGGGAGCAAAGGATGACCTCAGATCTCTTATTGACGAGCAGTTCCACAAGACTCTTCTCACCCCCTCGTTGCTTGGTATTATCGTGTTTACCGTTCTTCCGATTATCTATATGGTAATTATCGCATTTACTAACTACGATGCGGAGCACGACGGTCACGCAAACCTTTTCTCTTGGGTTGGCTTTGACAACTTTAATGCGTTTACCGATTTCGGAGCAGGAGGATTGGGTCTTGCGCTCGGTGAAATGGTTGGTTGGACACTTATGTGGGCATTCTTTGCAACGTTTACTAACTATTTCTTCGGTATGTTCATTGCTATTCTTATTAATAAAAAGGGAATCAGATTTAAAAAGCTTTGGAGAACGATTCTCGTTATGACAATCGCCGTTCCTCAGTTTGTATCTCTTTTGTATGTTGGTCAGTTGTTTTCGCAACAGGGTGTTATAGGCGCATTTTTGGAAAGGGCTGATTTATTGCCACAAGTAATGGTTGCACAAAACCAAATGTCGCTTTGGAGTAATCCCGTTTCCTCTAAAATCCTTCTCGTTGTTATCAACTTGTGGGTTGGTGTTCCTTACATGATGCTTTCTGCAACGGGTATTCTTATGAATATTCCCGCAGACCTTTACGAGTCAAGCCGTGTTGACGGTGCAAACTCCGTTCAGCAGTTTATGAAGATCACTCTTCCTTATATGCTGTTCGTAACGGGTCCTTCCTTGCTTACAAGCTTTGTTGGTAACCTTAACAACTTTAACATTATTTACCTTTTGAGCGGTGGCGGTCCCACTAATACGGAAATCGGTACTGTTGGCGGTCAGCAGCTCGGTCATACCGACCTTCTTATCACCTTCCTCTTTAAGGTAACCACGGGTAGCGGATCTAAATATTATCTCGCTTCCGTTCTTGGTATTTTCGTATTTATTTTCGTTGCATTCTTGTCATTGATAGTATATAACGTAATGCCTTCAACTAAGAATGAGGAGGATTATAGCTAATGAAAAACAATAATACTTCACTTGAAAAGAAGAGCATGAGTGTCAAAACTCTTAATGCTGTTACGAATACTGTTATCTATGCGTTTCTTATCGTAATCAGTATTGTTTGGCTTATTCCTTTTATTGGTATCGTGCTTGAATCCTTGCGCTGTGAAAGCACGGGTCAGGTAGCATATTTCTTCCCCAAGCAGATCGGTTTTGATAACTATGTCAGACTGTTTAAATCCGACTTCCCGAAGTGGTTCTTGAATACGCTTTTGATGGGCGTGGCTGTTTCGATTTTTCAGACGGGATTTATCCTTTCAATGAGCTACACGCTTTCTCGTCTCAGATTTAAGGGCAGAAAGACTCTTATGAACTTTATGCTTATTCTTGGTATGTTCCCAGGATTCCTTACAATGATCCTTATTTACAAGGTGTTTTCTGATCTTGGGCTTACTATGGAAATGGCACCTGTTGGTCTTATTATAGTATATTGCGCAAGCTCCGGTATGGGTTATTATATTTCAAAGGGATTCTTTGATACAATTCCCAAGAGCTTGGACGAGGCGGCGCGCGTTGACGGTGCTACTCGTTGGCAGGTATTCTATAAGGTAATTATGCCTCTTTCAAAACCCATTATCATTTATACGATACTTATGGGCTTTATGGCACCCTGGGGTGACTATATGATGGCGAGATTTCTTATTAAGGGTAATGATGCCGGAAAGAACGTTGCCGTTGGTATGTATGACTGGATAAAGGGTAGCGGTGACTCGTTATATGCAAACTATACTATGTTCTGTGCTGCCGGTGTTTGTGTTTCAATCCCTGTAACTATTGTATTTATGTCACTTCAGAAATACTACGTTGAGGGTGTTACAGGCGGAGCAGTAAAGGGATAAAAGGAGAATAATATGGCTAGTGTTAAATTAACAAATGTAAAAAAGATATACGGCAAGGACACGGTTGCTGTTCAGGAATTCAACCTTGACATTGCCGACAAGGAATTTATAGTTTTTGTTGGTCCTTCGGGTTGCGGTAAGTCAACAACTCTTCGTATGATTGCAGGTCTTGAGGAAATTTCCGAGGGTACTGTTGAAATCGACGGTGTTGTTGTTAATGATCTTCAGCCCCGTGACCGTGATATTGCGATGGTTTTCCAGAACTATGCGCTTTATCCTCACCTTTCAGTATTTGAGAATATGGCTTTCCCGCTTCGTTTGAAGAAAACTCCTCAGGACGAGGTTTATGAGAGAGTTACAAATGCTGCGGAGATTCTTGGTATTACAGAATACCTTACAAGAAAACCCAGAGCTCTTTCGGGCGGTCAGCGTCAGAGAGTTGCTATCGGACGCGCGATGGTTCGTGATTCTAAGGTGTTCCTTATGGACGAGCCCCTTTCTAACCTTGACGCGAAGCTCAGAAACCAGATGAGAGCTGAGATCATTATGCTTAGAAAGAAGATCGACACGACCTTCATTTACGTAACGCACGACCAGACCGAAGCTATGACTCTCGGTGACCGTATCGTTATTATGAAGGACGGTTTCATTCAGCAGATCGGTACTCCTACACAGGTGTTCGATATGCCTCTTAACTTGTTCGTTGCTGAGTTTATCGGCGCGCCCAAGATGAATACTTTCAAGACAAATCTCATTAATGAGGGTGGAAAGTATTACGTAACGCCTTTCGGTGCAAAGATTGAGGTTACAGGCGAAAAGGCAGAATTGCTTGCTAAGAAGAACGTTTATGCAAAGCAAATCGTTCTTGGTGTTCGTCCTGAGCATATCACTCTTGCGGATGAGAATGATCCTGCTGCGATTGCTTGTGAAATTCAGGTTAACGAGATGATGGGTAGCGAGCTTCACCTTCACGTTATCGTTAAGGGCGGCGACAAGCTCATCGTTCGTATTCCTACAGTTTCTCTTACCGCTGAACAGCGTGAGAAGCTTACTTACGGCAACAAGATGTACATTACCTTTGAAGGTAAGGTTATGCATTTCTTTGATCCTGAAACGGAAAAGAATCTTCTTTATTAATCAAATACATCAAACTCCCACCGTTTTGGTGGGAGTTTTTTGATATTTGGGATAAATTTGCATAAATTACTTGAAATTGGGTAAAAAGTGTGATAAAATATAAATTGCCAAACAAATTAAATAATCTTGTGTTATAGGTGAAGTGTACCTTTTTACTTTTTGGTAAAAACGTACGCTCTGTTCTCGTACACTTTGCGATATTGCACAAGATACGATTTAATTTGTTTGGCGACAATGGGAGCGGCGTTTTTCGGTGCGCTGACTCTCGTTGGCGCATCTTTTTATTTTTACCGAAAATAAATACTTTAAGGAGTAAAATTATGAAAAAGTTTTTAGTTTTAACACTTGTTGTGTTGGCGCTTGCTTTTGCGCTTGCTTCGTGCGGGGGAGAGGAACAAAAGACAACTCCAGCTACAACAACACAACCAATCACACCTGAACCACCTGTTCATACACATAATTATGCGGACTGGGATATTGTGAAGAACCCAACTTGTGCAGAAAATGGTGAAAAAGTTCGCTATTGCTCTTGTGGTGAAAAGCAGAGTGAGGTTGTTGTTGCATTGGGACACAATCCTGATGAAGTGGTAGAAGAAAATCGTGTTGAAGCGACCTGCTATGCGGTGGGAAGCTACGATATGGTTGTTTATTGCTCTGAATGTAAGGCAGAGCTTGAAAGAGCAACGCATACGTTGAGCAAGGTTGGACATACACCTGCAAACGCGGTGGAAGAAAATAGAGTAAATCCCACGCACGAAAAGGACGGCAGCTATCAGATGGTAGTTTATTGCTCGGTAGCGGAGTGCCGCGCGGAGCTTGAAAGAACTACGCATACACTTGATATGCTCGTTCATCATCCCGGCAACGCGGTTGTTGAAAATGAAGTTGCGCCAACCTGCACGAAAAACGGAAGCTATGACGAGGTAATTTATTGCCTTGATGACGATTGCGGACACAAGGAGCTTTCAAGAAAGACGATTTCTGTTCCTATGATTGCTCACACACCTGCCGAAGCGGTTGAAGAAAACCGCGTTGAAGCGACCTGCACAGAAAAGGGAAGCTATGACGATGTTGTTTACTGCGTAAACTGTAGAGCTCAGATGAGCAGAACGACTAAAACTATTGATGCTACGGGGCATACTGAAGTTATTGACCCCGCAGTTGAAGCAACTTGTACCGAAACAGGTTTGACGGAAGGTAAGCATTGCTCAGTTTGTGAAAAAATTCTTATCGCACAAAATGTTGTTGATATGAAAGGACATACCGAAAGTGATTGGATTGTTGATGTTGAAGCAACAATCAAACAAGAAGGTTCAAAACATACTGAATGTACTGTGTGTCACATAATCATTAATACTGAAATAATTGAAAAGTTGCCTTTACTTCCATCGGAAGATCTTGAATTTACTCTAAACGAAGACGGAAAGAGTTATTCTGTTACAGACATTGGTAATTGTGTAGATAAAGATATTATAATTCCTGATACTTATAATGCTCTGCCAGTAACAGGTATTGGTTATGGCGCGTTTTCTAAGTGTACATCACTTACAAGCATAGTTATTCCCGAATCTGTAACAAAGATTGGTGATTTTGCATTTTATGGTTGTTCCTCGCTTACAACTGTAGATCTACCTGATTTTATAACAACTATTAGTCATAGTGCATTCACTAATTGTACATCTCTTGAGAGTATAAAGATGTCAGAATATGTAACAAGTATTGGTACTGCTGCATTTCAAAATTGCACATCTCTTACTAGTATTGAGTTGCCTGATTCAGTAACAAGTATTGGTACTGCTGCATTCCAAAATTGCATATCTCTTACAAGATTAGAGATGAGCGATTCTGTAACAAATATTGGCGATTATGCATTCCAAGGTTGTGAATCCCTTACAAGTATTGAGTTGCCCGATTCTGTAACTAGTATTGGTAATTCTGCGTTTTATTGTTGTACTTCTATTACAAATATAGTTATTCCAGAATCTGTAACGAATATTAGCATTTATGCATTCTATTTTTGTAAATCGCTTACAAACATAGAAGTTAATATTAATAACAAGCATTATAAATCCATAGACGGAAATCTTTACACAGAAGATGGAAAAATATTGATACAATATGCAATAGGAAAAGAATCAACATCGTTTGTAATACCTGATTCTGTGACTGTTATTTATGATTGTGCATTTTTCGGTTGTTCATCTCTTACAAGTATAGAGATACCCGATTCAGTAAAAAATATTGAGAGTTCTGCATTTTCTGGTTGCTCATCGCTCACAAGTGTAGATATTGGTGATTCAGTAAAAAGTATTGGAGATTCTGCATTCTCTAATTGCAAATCACTTGAAAGTATAGTACTAGTCGATTCCGTAACTAGCGTTGGCTTTTATGCATTCTATAACTGTAATTCAGTTACAATCTACTGTGAAGCAGAGTCGATGCCAACTGGATGGGACTCTTATTGGAACCCCAATAACCGTCCAGTTGTTTGGGGATATAAATCTGTATCAAATTGACTTGAATATACTATTAATTTTAACGGTACAGGTTATACGGTGACTGATGTTGGAACTTGCACGGATACTGATATAATTATTCCTGAAACATATCAAGGAATTCCTGTTATTGCTATTGGGGCATCTGCATTTATTGATTGTACGTCTATTAAAAGTGTTGAAATTCGAGCAAAAGTAGAATCAATAGGCGCGAGGGCATTTTATGGTTGTACTTCTCTTGAGAGTATTGTAATGCCCGAAGGGTTAACTTGGATAGGTAGATATGCTTTTGAAGGATGCACTTCACTTAAGAGTATAGTTATTCCCGAAGGTTTTGATTGGTGTGGAGAATGGATTTTCTATGGTTGCACCTCTCTTGAAAGCTTGAACATTCCATTAAGTGCAAGAAATTTGGATTCTCAAATAGCCGCAGGATGCACGAATCTTAAAACTGTTAACTACAATGGAACAGTTGAACAATGGAATTCTATTGTGTTTTACGGGCCTTTGGGTGATAGTAACACGGGTGAATACGTAATTTACTGCACGGACGGTCAAATTGCGAAAGACGGTACGGTGACGTATAAATAAGACAAACAAAAGGAGTGTTCTTTGGAACGCTCCTTTTGTTATGGAATATCAATGTTTATAAGGTGGTGGAGGGGCAAAAATCCGTCCCGCGAGCCCCCACCCACTCCCCGACACTGCGTGTCGACCCTCTCGCCCCCAGAGGGTAGGGGTATAAATAAGAAAGTTTATAGTTTGCCGCTCGCCAACACTGCTTGCCGACTTTCGCCATCCTTCGAGGGTAGGGGGCAAGATAAACTGCAATTTAGCTAATTAACTACATAGAGCGGTTGATGTGAACAGGTTAGTTTAAGTAAATGTTGATGTCTATGGTTTGCCCGCTCTCCGATGCTTCGCATCGACTCTCGCCCCCAGAGGGTAGGGGTATAAATAAGAAAGTTTATAGTTTGCCGCTCGCCAACAC
>JAFVRQ010000074.1 GCA_017504245.1 Clostridia bacterium
AAATTTTAGAAAATCACTATGTTAATAGTGGTTTTCGTAGTTTTGAAAATACAATACTGACCGTTGTACTTGTACATAAGGGCAGAATTGGAGTTTCAAAACCGATAATTTGTTCAAAAACAAATTATCGAAAATTTACGTCAAATCTGCACACGCCAAGCGATTAAAGTTTTTGCCAAGCTTTTTTCAAAAAGCGTCCATTTTGATTTAACTAACTCCCCGATAAATCAAAATTTGAAGGTTGTTTACAAGAACGGTTTATATTTTTTTGCAAAAGGTATTGACAAGAATTTGCTTTTGTGATACAATATAATTAACAATTAATTTAAATGTTAAATGTTGGTGCGCGGACTTGCGCGAGATTTAATATTCGCTTTGGTTTTTAAGGTTTTTTTCAAGACTTCGTGATATAATTAAGAGGTAAAGATGCTACAACAAACAATTTTGGCGCTTTCCGATCCAACGCGCAGAGAGATTTTGAAAATACTGAAGCGGGGCAACAGAACCGCCGGAGAGATTTCGGAGCGTTTTGACGTCTCCGCTCCCGCTATATCGCGGCATCTTTCTGTTTTGAGGGACGCGGGACTTATCGCCGCACAGCGTGAGGGTAAATTTTTGATTTATTCGCTATATCGGGAGCCGCTTGAGGCTCTTGATGATTGGATCAATGAGTTTTTGAAGGAAGATTTATAGGGGGATCGAAAATGAAAAACAAAACTGCTAAACAAATCGTTAAAGAATATAAATTTATATTTTGTCTTATTATTTTTGCATACGTTGCCGCGCTCGCTTTTCTTATATTCATAATGACAAAAAACCTCCTTTTCGGAATTGCGGGCGTGGTCGTTCTTGGAGTCAGTGTTCGCGCTCCGTTTGACAAATTGCGCGAAAAAACGGTTGAAAACGTGATCTACGAGGAGCTTGATCCTGAAAAATTCGGCGAAATTTTGGCTCTTGGAATGTTTAAAAGGTCAATTCACGCAAAAATGCTTCATCTTATGTCCACGGGCGCACACGGTGAGATATTGGAGCTTATCAAGGAGGGTGACGGCAAGGTGAAAAATCCTCTTGACAGATGCAACAATCTCTACCGTGAGGGGTATGTATATTTTGAACGCGGTGAATATGAAAAATTGCTTCCGATTTATCAGAAATATGAGAGCTTGAAAAGGGAAAATCCGAAGTATGTTCCCATTCTCAATAATTTCTCCGTGTTTGAAAAATTTGACGCCTTTGCCGACGATGATTTTGAATACGTTATTGACGTTTGCGATATAGATTTGAAGGAAATAAATCCCCAAAAGCAAAATTACAAGCTCACAAAAATTAACGTTAGCTTCTACCGCGCAGTTTCCTTATACAAGCTTGGAAGGCTTGACGAGGCGAAGCAGGGCTTTGAGGATATTATCGATTTTGCGCCGAAAATGTATAAGGCGAAGCTTTCAAGAGATTTTATTGAATTGATTGACAAGGCGCAATAAATCAATCGCTTTGCTTCTTAATGGGCAGACCTACAGATGAATAAATAAATTAGCACAAGGCAATATTTTTCGTTTGCCCTGTGCTTTTTTTGTTGATAATATCATAGTTATGTCCAACAGGGAAATTCATACTTGAAATATATGAATTATTGCTTGGGAGCCGTCTTGCGGTCATTGTTGATTTCAATATCTGAAAAATCAAGAAAAACGGAAAAAATGCTTGATTTTTTCTAAGGAAAATTGATGAAATTTAGCATTTGTTTGTGAAAATCTTTCGTTTATGCGAACTAAATGATTCGAATTTGCAAAAAACGATGTCAAAATTTGTCGAAGTTGTCTAAATAATCATATAAATTATGACGGTATATCATAAAAAATGACGTAATTTTTCAGAATACTTGACAATGATTTTGCGGTGTGTTATTATTATAATGTATAGTTGCGTGAAAACTATCCGTTTTGTACGCAATGCATAAAAGAAATTTATGAGTTTGAGGATATTAACACTTTGAAGGAGGAAATTAACCGTGAACGACGATATGAATTCTGCCGCCAATACTGAAAACAATGCGGCAAACGGTACGCCAAGCGGAAATAACTCAAAAAAGCTCTTTACCGAGATTGCTGCCACAAAAGAGATTTGTCCCTATTGTGGAGGCAGCGTGGAGGTTTCTCGAAATGAGGGTGGATTTGAAATTCACAAATGTAAAAGCTGTGGATATGAAATAATTCTTGAGAACGAGAACTCTTATAACGAGATGTATGCTCGAAACGCCTTTATCAACGAGGTTATTCGTCTTTTGGGCGCTAAGGTTGACGGCGGTAAAAAGGAGAGAATTAAGCTTTGGAAGGAAAACGAGCAAAAGCTTGAATCATATAAGAACTGTTGCGGTAGCAAGACATTTGAATACCCTTTGTTTGCTATCGCTTACGCCGCTTATTTGACTGACGGCTTTGAGGAATATACCGACAGAAAAGAAAAACGACTTGTTGAAAAGTATTACAGAGTTGCCAAGGACTACCTTAACGAAAAGGAAAGAGAAAGAAAGAGAAACTTTGGCAAGGGCGTGCTTCCGCAAAACGTTATTCAGATGGTTAGTCTTTGTGAGGAGCTTCGCGACAAGGGAAAGGGCGTTAAGAAATTCTTTAAGGCAACGTTTATCCTTTTGATCCTTTCGGCGATTGCTGCTCTTTGCTTGATTCCCGCTAACGTAACGAACAGCGCTGAGCTGGACGAAAAGGGAATCAAAATCGAAATTGGCGATATTGCAGTGTTCCCATGGCAAAAGTTCGATTTGCAAGCAAACGCTGATTTGATTGAAAGCGGAAATGATTATAAAAAGGCAGAGTCCGCCTTGCGAAATAAAACCGATAGATTCGTTCTCTATGATCTTAGTGTTCAAAGCTTGGGTCAGTATATAACGAATTTTAATCATAATATCAAGGTTACTCTTCCTCTTCCCGAAGAATATACCGACAAGGATGCTATAAAGGTATATTATATTGCGGATTATCAGAATGCCGAACCGATTGAAACGGTTTCTGTTGATTTGAAAGCTAAAACCGTTTCGTTTGAGGTTGATCACTTTAGCTTGTTTGCTATCGTTGAGGAGCTTCCTATGATTACGTTTGATCCCAATAACGATGAGGAATTATTTATTCATACAGCGGATAAAAATCATTTGGTGGCAAGACCCGAAGATCCCAAAAAGGACGGATTTGTCTTTGACGGTTGGGTGATAAAGGATACTGACACTCTTTGGGATTTTGCTTTGGATAAGGTTAGCGGAAGCATTACGCTCGTTGCAAGATGGAAAGCACTTATTGAGTTTGATGCAAACGGCGGTACCGGAACGATGGATTCCATTACTGTTGGTATTGGCAAAACCGTTAAGCTTCCCGCAAATACCTTTGTTCGCGAGGGATATGATTTTGTTGGTTGGGCTACTACTAAAACCGCAACTGATGCAAAATATACCGATCGCCAAAACTTTACTTATTCAACCGGCAGTGCCCATATACTTTATGCTGTATGGAACAAGCAGGACAGCACGGTTATCTTCGACGCTAACGGCGGTAGAGGACAAATGGAGAATATGGTAAGTCAGAAGGGCAATTTGATTTCTTTGAATGCCAATACGTTTACCAGAGACGGTTATACCTTTATCGGTTGGAGCGAAAAGCCCAATTCCACAACCGCTCAATATGATGACCGTGAAACGTTCAGCTTTAGCAGAGACAGTGTTACGCTTTATGCTATTTGGGTTGGAAATCTTAACAACGTAGTATTCCGCGCCAACGGCGGCGAAGGTACTATGGACAATTTGTCATTGAAAACAGGTGAGGTGGGCAATTTGCCTGCTAACCAATTCTACAGATACGGTTATACCTTCAAGGGCTGGAGCAATACCGAAAGCGGTGAAGTGAAGTACACCGATTGCGTTTCTTACACAATGCTTCCTTACGGTGAAATACTGTATGCTGTTTGGGAAGCTAATAAGAACGTTATTACCTTCAATGGAAACGGTGGCTCGGGAACAATGGATTCACAAACTATTGAATCCTTTGCAAGCGCAAATCTCTATGCGAACCAGTTTACTAAGGTTGGATATACATTTGTTGGTTGGTCCACATACAATTGGTCAAGTTATGCAGAGTACGGCGACGGAGCAAGCTACGTTATGGGCGGTGAACCTTCCGTTACTCTTTATGCGGTATGGGAGCGCTCTAAAAACACGTTTACATTCGACGTAAACGGTGGTTGGATGTGGGATAGCTCCTCTATGACCGTTACTTATGACGAATGGTACTACTTGCCTACTCCCGAAAGAACCAATCACACCTTCCTTGGTTGGTTCCTGTCTGACGGAACACAAATTACAGAGGGGTATTGGACGGGTGATACCAACTACACGCTTATAGCTCATTGGGAGGCAAGTAATAATACTCTTACCTTTGATGCTAACGGAGGCAGTATTGATTCAACATCAATGACTGTTTACTATGACGTGGCATATACTTTGCCCACGCCTACAAGAACGGGCTATACCTTTAACGGTTGGTTTGACGAGGACGGAAATCAGGTGGTTGACGGCACTTGGACAGGCACCTCCGATCTTTCTTTGACGGCAAGCTGGACCGTTGAAGCTTACGATATTACATTTAGTGATACTACCATCAGCACGAGTATAACCTTTAACTACAATTACAGCGGTGCGGCTACACCGACCATATCTACGTTGAATGGCGGCGAAATCTTGGATTATCCTACTGTTCCCACAAGAGACGGTTATGTTTTCACGGGTTGGTATACCGACAGCAGTTGCACAAGCTTATACACGTTCAGCGGCAATATCACATCCGATATGACGCTTTATGCGGGTTGGATGGCAATGCACAGCTCTTATTACGATAGAACTACCGTAGATGCTACATATTATACCTCGAGCGATAATGCATACTACATTTACAACTATGCTTCTTCCTCATCATCTCCAAAGTATATTTACGTTGTTGCTAACGAAAGCGGAACGCATAGCGTAAACTATCGCAACTATTACAGTGATTACTATTACGGATCATATGTAGGTATTTATAATATGACTACGGGTGAGACTATCCAGGATTCAAACACGTATTATTATAATTCTTCATACACTACGGTGTCGTTTGACTGCAACGTAGGTGACGTGATTGCTATCAGTCTCTGCTACTATTACTACAGCGGCGCTTCAGTATATTTTTATTTTGACGGATTTGAAGCCGTTAACAGTACGGCGATGTCTGCAAACGGTACTTATTCCAACGGAACGGATACCTCCATTACTATCGATTACGGCACTGACTTCACAATGCCCATTCCTGTAAGAGACGGCTACACGTTTGGCGGTTGGTTTGATGCGGACGGTAACGAGTACACGGATTGCACCTGGACAACGCAGTCTGACGTTGTTCTCTATCCCGTTTGGACCGTTAACAGCTATAATGTTACACTTAACGGAAACGGTGTTACGTTGGATTCAACGTCTATGGAAGTGACCTATGATGAAGAATTTACGTTGCCCGAGCTCGAAAGAACCGGTTACGTATTTAACGGTTGGTTTGACGCTGACGGAAATCAGTACACAAGCGGTACTTGGTCAGGACTTTCTGACGTTACTCTCACTGCTTCTTGGACAGTAAACTCTTACAATATTACGTTGAACGACGTATTATTCAACACAAGAGTT
>JAFVRQ010000075.1 GCA_017504245.1 Clostridia bacterium
GGTTCTTTTTTTAAAAAAGAACAATATTCTTATTTTTGTAACTACTCGATAAATCACAATTTTCCTACACTACTATAGTCAAGATTTTTTCGAAAAAGTGTAATGTTTTTGCAAAAAAAATCAAAACATTAAAGTTAAAAAGGACTCAACCTTATGGTTAAGTCCTTTTGTTTTTATTATTCTTCGGTTGTTTCGGGGGCTTCGTCGGTTGTTTCGTCTGCGTTTTCTTCTGCTTCGGTTTCAACAGTTTCAACCTCGTCGGTTTCGATTGTATCGAGCGGATCGGTTTCGTCGGTGGGCTCTACCTCGGGGGCTACCTCGTCCTCGGGCTCTTCCTTTGCTACCTTTGTGAAGTTTACGATATGCTGATCCTCTGCAAGTCGCATTACGATTACGCCGCGCGCGCTTCTTGAATAAGTGGGCACGTCGGAAACGCGGATACGGATCATCTGTCCCTGGTCGGTAATCATCATAATATCGTTATCGTCGTCAACAACGGAAATTCCTGCCAAAAGTCCCGTCTTTTCGTTGAGATTATGGCACACGATACCCATACCGCCTCTGTTCTTCATCTCGCGGAAGTCACTAAATTCGGTCTTCTTACCAAAGCCGTTTTCGGTGATTGTGATAAGTTTCTTCGTTTCGTCAACCACCGCAACACCGCAAACGTAATCGCCCGCGCGGAGCTTAATTCCGCGAACGCCTCTTGCAACACGTCCCATAGCGCGAACGTTTCTCTCGTCAAAACGCACTGCAGAGCCGTTCTTCGTTGCGATGATAAGTCCACTATTACCCTGCGTCCTCATTACGAACACAAGCTCGTCGCCCTCGTCAAGATTGAGCGCCTTTTTACCGCCCTTTCTCTGATATTCGTATTCGGAGAGCAACGTTTTCTTAACTATACCGTGCTTCGTTACCATTATGAGATAGTCGGTTTCATTGAATTCGGGAACGGAGATCATTGCAGTGATCTTTTCACCGTCCTCAAGCTCTATGATATTAGCCATATAAGTTCCCTTTGCGGTTCTTGATGCCTCGGGAATCTGATATGCCTTTCTCATATGAACCTTACCGATATTGGTAAAGAACATCAAATAGGAATGAGAGTGGACTCCGATAACCTTTTCGATGAAGTCCTCCTCCTTTGTGGTCATACCGATAATACCCTTACCGCCTCTGTTCTGCGCGGAGTAGGTATCTGCGGGCTGACGTTTGATATATCCTGCGTGTGTGAGTGTTATTACGCACTCGTGACGCTCGATAAGATCCTCAAGGAGAATATCGTCCTCTGCGGGAACGATGTCCGTTCTTCTTTCGTCGGCGAATTTTCTCTTGATTTCAAGCATTTCTGTTTTGATTATATCCTTAACTCTCCACTCGTTCGCAAGAATGTCGCGAAGGTCGGCGATAAGCGCCGCAAGACGTGCAAGCTCGTCCTCTATCTTCTGTCTTTCAAGGCCTGTAAGACGGCCGAGGGTCATTTCAACTATCGCCTGCGCCTGAATTTCGGAAAGTCCGTATCTCTCCATCAATCTCTCCTTGGAATCGGGGATTGATTTTGAGGTTTTCATCAATTCAACGATCTCGTCGATATTATCGTTTGCAATCTTATAGCCCTCAAGGATATGCTGACGCGCGAGCGCTTTATCAAGGTCATATTGCGTTCTTCTGATGATTACGCTCTCTTGGTGGGCAATATAGAGGTCAAGAATTTCGGGAAGAGAAAGGGTTTTGGGCTCGTTATTTACAAGCGCGAGCATATTGGCCGCAAACGTTTCCTGAAGCTGCGTATATTTATAAAGCTGATTGAGAATTACCTGCGCGTTTGCATCGCGGCGGTATTCGATTACAATTCTCATACCTGCTCTGCCCGACTCATCGCGAATGTCGGTAATTCCGTCAATTCTCTTTTCGTTAACGAGGTTACCGATGCTTTCGCAAAGCGTGGACTTATTAACCATATAAGGAATTTCCGTAAAGATAATTCTGCGGTTTTCCTCTTCGATTTTCGCTCTTGCGCGAACAACCATTCTGCCTCTGCCCGTTTTATACGCCTCAATTATGCCGTTTACACCGTAAACCGTTGCACCCGTTGGGAAGTCGGGACCCTTGATGTATTCCATCAATTCCTCAACCGTGCATTCGGGGTTATCCATTCTGTAAATCGTGCCGTCGATTACCTCACCTAAGTTATGGGTGGGGATATTCGTCGCCATACCAACCGCGATACCAACGCTTCCGTTCACAAGAAGGTTGGGAAATCTTGCGGGCAAAACGGTGGGCTCGTCAAGACGGTTGTCGAAGTTCTTCGTCATTACAACAACGTTCTTGTCGAGGTCGCGCATCAATTCGTCGGAAATCTTGGAAAGGCGCGCCTCGGTATAACGGTAAGCAGCCGCGCCGTCACCGTCAACGGAACCGAAGTTTCCGTGTCCCTCAACTAATGTATATCTATATGAGAAATCCTGCGCCATACGAACCATCGTGCCGTAAACCGCCGCGTCGCCGTGGGGGTGATAGCGTCCGAGAACGTTACCAACCGTTGTTGCGGACTTGCGGAAGGGCTTATCGCTCGTTAGGTGGTCCTCATACATCGCGTATAAAATTCTTCTCTGACCCGGCTTCATACCGTCGCGCACGTCGGGAAGCGCACGGGCGGCAATTACTGACATTGAATACTCGATAAAGGAGCGTTCAACCTCGCGCTTCATTTCAATGTCAACTATTTTCTGCTCGGGAAATTCAATTCTTTCGTTGTCACTATGCTTAATTTCTGCCATTTCGGTTTAACTCTCCTTTCCTTAAATGTCAAGATTTTCGGCAAATTTCGCGTTTTGCTCGATAAATTCACGTCTTGGCTCTACCTTATCGCCCATAAGGAGCGAGAACATAGCATCGCAAGCCGCCGCGTCCTCTGTCGTAACCTTTAAGAGCGTTCTCGTTTCGGGATTCATCGTCGTTTCCCAAAGCTGCTCGGCATCCATTTCACCAAGACCCTTATATCTATCCGCTTCAACGTTGTGTCCGCCAAGCATTTCTATATATTTATCTCTTTCTGCGTCAGAGAATGCGTAATATTCCTGCTGATTTCTGCCGCCCGTTCTCTTATAAACCTTATAAAGAGGGGGCTGTGCAAGGTAAATGTGTCCATCGTCGATAAGCTGGCGCATATGACGGAAGAAGAACGTGAGAAGCAAGATTCTGATATGAGATCCGTCGACGTCGGCATCCGCCATAATTACTATCTTACCGTAACGGAGCTTTGCAATATCAAATTCCTCACCGATTCCGCATCCGAGCGCCTGAATGATTGGTATGAGAGACTGATTGGAATAAACCTTGTCAATTCTCGTTTTTTCAACGTTCAAAACCTTACCGCGCAAAGGAAGGATTGCCTGGAATTTGGAGTTTCTTCCCTGCGTTGCAGAGCCGCCCGCAGAGTCTCCCTCTACAAGATAGAGCTCAGTTACTTCAATTCGTCTTTCCTGACAGTCGCGGAGCTTACCGGGAAGCGTTGAGCCACCGAGAACGCCCTTGCGACGCGTGAGCTCTCTTGCCTTTCTTGCCGCCTCTCTTGCGCGAGATGCCGCAAGCGCCTTGTCAAGAATGTTTTTAGCAACGCTTGGGTTTTCTTCAAAATATTCGGAGAGCTTTGCGTTTACAATCCCCTCAACTAAAGTTCTAACCTCACTGTTACCGAGCTTTGCCTTAGTCTGCGATTCAAACTGTGCGTCCTCAAGCTTTACGCTGATGATGGCGCAAAGTCCCTCACGAACGTCCTCGCCCGAAAGGTTTTTATCGCTATCCTTCAAAATACCAGCTTTGCGCGCGTAGTCGTTCAGGACCTTCGTAATTGCCGATTTAAAGCCCGTTTCGTGCGTACCGCCCTCTATAGTGTGCATATTGTTTGCAAAGGACAAAATAAGCTCGTTATAACTATCGTTATACTGCAAGGCAACCTCTGCAACGCTCGTTCCCTTCTCGCCGCGCATATAGATAACCTCGGGGTGAATAAGCTCGTTATGGCGGTTGTTATTCAAATGCGTAACAAAGCTCTTTATACCGCCCTCATAAACGAATTCGTTTTCAATTCTTTCTTCACCGCGCGCGTCGATAAGAGCAATGCGAACTCCTGCGTTAAGGAATGCCTGCTCCCTCATTCTGTTTTCAAGCGTTTGATAAACAAACACGGTTTCTTCAAAAATTTCAGGGTCGGGCTTGAACGTTACCTTTACACCGCTCTTTTTGTCGGTGGGCTCGCCAACGCACGCAAAAGCGCGCGCCACCTTGCCGCGTTCAAATCTTTCGGTATATACCTTTCCGTCGTAAATATCCTCAAGCTCAAGCCATTCTGAGAGCGCGTTTACAACCGACGCGCCTACGCCGTGAAGACCGCCCGCAATCTTATATCCGCCGCCGCCGAATTTTCCGCCCGCGTGCAAAATCGTATAAACAACCTCGGGCGTGGGGATTCCCTGCTTCGGGTGAATTGCAGAGGGAATGCCGCGTCCGTTGTCCTCTACGGTTACGGAATTGTCGGGGTTGATAGTTACCGTAATTTTATCACAGTGACCTGCAAGCGCTTCGTCAATGGAGTTGTCCACTATCTCGTAAACAAGATGGTGAAGTCCGCCTATTGACGTCGTACCAATGTACATACCCGGACGCTTTCTTACCGCCTCGAGTCCTTCAAGTACCTGTATGTTTTCTTCGGTGTAGCTATCCTCAACCACAAGGTCGAGATTCTTTTCAAGGTTTTCCATTTCTGTTTCCTTTCAAATTGTTTGTATGTGAATGAATTAGTTACAAAGATAAGATCGCCTACGCGATTAATAGTTAGTTAAGTACCACTTTTCCGCTTTTGAAAAAGCTTGGCAAAACTTTTATCAGTAGGTTTGTGTTTACGAGCGGGCGCACGGAGTGCTCCCCTACGAAAATTTTCGGTTATTTTTATCAGTACGTAGCCGTTTTGATTGCAATATGGCTACTCAATTATTAGCAAATTGGATTTTTCGAATATATGAGAAAATCGTCTTGTGTTGTTTTGTTTCAAAAACTCATACCAAACTATCGAGCAAACCACCGTTTTTGCTCGCAAAATGAGGTTATAAAACCTCAAGGTGTGTTTGCAGGGTGCACCACTATTTGTTCGCACCAATAAAACGTGCGGCGGGACACAATTTGCGCGGAGTTTTGCCGCGAAGCTGATTAAAAGCTTTTTTGGTTACTTTTTTCTCGAAAAAAGTGACATTCTTTTCTTAACTATCTTACGCTCCCCTTCCCCATTCTGCCAAAGAGGGAGGCGGAGGAGAATTGAGAGAAGCAGACCTTCGTTTCGCCGTTTTCGGCGCGGTAAAGCACGAAGGATTTCGGAATTTCATAGGACGGTGTTTCCGTCCTTTTCTGCTTGTCCGCTTCGGAGAGCAGCTTGCGTGTAATTGGCGAAACGGTGGAAGTATCCATATCGAAAACGCCTATTATGTCCTTTTCCCTGATGCTCTTGCCCGAGCCGACGTTTAAATATATCATAATGGCATCTCCTTTCACCGTGATTATAGCATATTTATCTTCTTCGTGCGCGACATTTTTGTGTCAAAATGAGGGAGTTAGTTAAGTAACGAATTCCCGCTTTTTGAAAAAAGCTTGGCACGAACCCCTAAAGCTCATAAATGTCGCTTCGGGGAACCCCGCCGCAAAAACTTTTATGGCGCTTTGCCCATTAGCCGTATAGTATGTGCTGAATCCACCTAACTCCGCGCATATTATTTTTGTTGCTATAGTTCGCTACAAAAATAAAATTGAGTTTTCTCGCGCGATAAAAATAATGAAATGAATGAAATAAATATATAAAATAATAGTTATAGTAAATAATAAGGGCTGTTGAAAATGTGGAAAAGTGAGTTAAAGTATTGATTTTATTGGCTTTTTGAGGAATTTTTTGTTGTGGAAAACTTGTGTAGTTTTTTAGGACAAAATGTGGACAAGTCGGGCGACTTTTTAGCACAGCGACACATTTTTGTCAAAATGATGAAATTTTTCGATTTTTGCGAAATTTTGTCAAAAATGCACTTTTCCACAAAATCCTGTGGAAAACGTAAATTTGGGTGGGTTTTCCCGCAGGGCGACAGAAAATTGCCGTTTTGTTTTTGCGATTTTTTCGCTTTTGCAAAGTTTTCAACAAGTGAAAAAGCCAATAAAATCAATGCTTTGCGGATTTTTATTTACAAAAATCCAATGGCTTTTCAACAGTTTTTTCACATTGTGGAAAATTTGTTGATAAGTGGCGTGAGTTTCCACAATTTCATAATTTATTAACAATTTAGCGACACGTTTGTGTCGAAAAATAGAAGTTACAAGGTTAAGACCGCTCAAGCCGCTTGGGCTCGCGCTTTTGTAAAAGCGCGGTAAAACGATCGCTCGGGTTTGTGAAGATTTTGCATAAATTTTCGATAATTCGTAAACGAATTATCGGTTTTGAAATTCCAATATCGTCCTTACGTGCAAACACGACGGCTGATATTGTGCTTTCAAAACTACAAACATCCAACCTAAAGGTTTGATGTTCAAAAATTTATTTTGGTAGTGCATAGCCGTGTAGCTATCAAAATAATGATGTGCGGATAAAAGTTGGTTTGAACAACGGACTCCTCATCCGTCTGCTCGCCGATGTTTAGGTACAATCTATAATGCACGTTGCTCGCAGCACCTTCTCCCACAGGAGAAGGCTTTTGTTTGAGTAATTCCGCTCGGAGTTTGTATATTCAAACTGCTCGATAAATCAAAGTTTGTGCGGTGGCGCGGACAGTCGGGGGTCTCGCCTGTGGGCTCGGTCACGCTCGCGTTCTGACGACACACTGTGTTGTCATTCATTGCGCTCACGACACTTCGTGGCGCCTGTCCCTACGGAGATTGGGTGGTGCGAGCGTGACGTGTGACGTCGCCGTCCCCTACGGAATTTGCTTAGCCATTTTGCTATAAAAACGGTTATGCACCAACTTGTAGGGGGGCACTCCGTGCACCCGTTTATAAACACAAACTAATTTTGTTTTTAGCGGGAGGATAATATACTCCCCTACGGCAACGCACAACCAAAGTAAATTTTAGAAAATCACTATGTAAATAGTGGTTTTCGTAGTTTTGGAAGTCCAATACTGACCGTTGTACTTGTACGTAAGGGCGGTGTTGGACTTTCAAAACCGATAATTTGTTCAAAAACAAATTATTGAAAATTTACATCGAGTTTGCAGAAACCTGCGCGATTAAAAGTTTTGGGGTTATAGGGGTATTTTTCAAAATACCCCTAAATCTTAACCTAACTAACTTTTCTAACTTCTATATTTTCCTTTCACAACCTCAATTCTGCGATAGGGCACGGAGAGGTCCATATCGTTTTCGCAGGAGGTGATAATTACCTGTCTATCGGTGATTTCGCGTAGGAGATTTTTGCGTCTGCTTGCGTCGAGTTCGGAGAAAACGTCGTCAAAGAGGAAAACGGGATATTCACCGCAGTCCATTTTGCAGATTTCACCCTCGGCAAGCTTCATAGCGAGTGCTAACGAACGTTGCTGCCCCTGTGAGCTATAAAGACGCGTGTTTTTGCCGTTCAGGTTTATCGTGATATCATCCTTATGGATGCCGTAAAGCGTTGCTCCTGCGGCAATCTCGCGCTCGTGGAAGTCATTCAAGAGTCGAAGAAAATTCTTTTCGGTTGTTTCTATATCGAAATAAAGCTCGTTTTCCTGCTTTGCCGAGCCTGCGTAGATAAACTCGGGTGTTTCGTCGATCTCACCGCTTTGGCACATTCTTTTATAGAAGTCTGCGATTATCTCGCCCGAGCGCGCAACGTACTCCGCGCGCATTTTGGCGATTATTGCCGCCTCGTGAGCAAGCTGTGCCGACCAAAAGTCGATGGTTGAGTCAAAGGTGGCGCGGTCTTCCTCTGCATTCTTTATGAGCTTATTTCGGTTAAGTAAAATCTTATTATATTTTTGAAGTGAGTGCAAATACATCGGTCTTATCTGCGAGATGGCAACGTCCATATAGTTTCGGCGGAGCGACGGCCCGTCCTTTATCATTTGCAGATGGTCGGGTGAGAAAAGCACCGCGCGGAACGAACCGACAAGCTCGGATAATTTTGTTATCTTCACTCCGTTATGCGTTACCGCCTTTCTCTGCCTTGTGTTGCTCGACATACGCATAGTAATGTTCTGATCCCTGCCCGCGCTCTCATAATCAAGCGAAACGGAGGCATACTCCTCGCCGAAGCGGATTATTTCCGTATCGTGCGTAGTCCTGAAGCTCTTGCCGAGCGAAACGTAATAAATCGCCTCAAGCAGATTGGTTTTTCCCTGCGCGTTTTCGCCGTGGAGAACGTTTATTCCGTTATCAAATTCGATAATCTCGCTCTCCGCGTTACGAAAATTGCAAAGCTCTACTTTTTTACAAAGCATAGTTTTATTTTAAATTAATTAGTCCTTAAGTCTAACGGGAAGGAGCATAAATACCTCTTCAACGCCCTCTTTTGCTTCTGCGGGGGTGATATTGAGAGAGGAGAGATGACTTGACAATGAAAGCTTAATTCTCTCACTGTTGCAAGCTCTTACGGAGTTGATAAGATAGCGGTTATTAAAGCCGATTGTGAGGGGCGCGCCGATGTCGTCAATCTCGATTTCGTCATAGGTACTGCCCGCGCTTGAATTTGCGGTAATCTTCAAAAGTCCGCCGTCAAAGATGAGCTTAACGTGGCTACGGAGTGAGCCGGCGATCTTTTCCTCGGTAACGAGAGCTGCGCGCTCAAGTGCGGAAATAAGCTCGTCGCGGTCACATTCTGCGCTGTATTTATGGTTTTTAACGATAATTCTATCGTAGTCAAGATATTCGCCCTCGATAAGACGGCTGAAGAAAATGATCTCGCCAATCTCGAAAACGATATTCTTTCTCGTCATAAAGATACGAACCGTCTTTTCCTTGTTATCGGAGAGGAGTTTAACAAGCTCGTTGACGGTCTTTACGGGCAAAATGAAGGCGTTTCTGTAAATACCCGTATATTCCTGCTCGGTTGTGTATTCGATTTTTCTATCGCATTTTGCAAGCTTGAAGTTATCGCAGGAGACCATTGTAAGCTCGTCGTTTACCATTCTTACAAAGGTACCGTTGAGGATATTTCTCTGATCGTTTACGCCCATTGCGTACATCGTTTGAGAGAACATCTCCTTGAGGTCGCTCTGCTTAACGAAAAACGCATCGTTTGATTCGAGCTTGGGAATTGCAGGGAAATCGCTTCCCGCAAGTGCGTTCATCTTGTGGCTTGACTTTCCGCAGATGATGTTTGCAACGTTTCTATCGTCAACAACGAGCTCAATCTCATCCGCAGGCATTACGCGAAGCGTTTGGTTGAGCTTTACTGCGTTGATTATATACGTTCCCTCTTCAAGGACCTGAGCGTGTGTTGTTATTCTCATTCCCTTTTCAAGATCAAAGGTTGTGAGAACACATACGTCGGGGAATTTTGCCTCAATGAGAATACCCTCGGCAGCAGGTACGGTTACCTTTGTGGATACGCAGCTCATAAGAGGCGCAATCTCTGCTGCAAGCTCGTGTCTGTTGAATCTGATTTTCATAATTTTATCTCCATTCTTTTTAGAAGTAATTTTACAAGGTAAGAATTCTTCTTTTTCGGGAAAAAGAAGCAAAAAGCTTTTTTATAGGTTGGTTTGTGCTGGCTTGACGTAAATTTTCGACAATTCACTTGTGAATTGTCGGTTTTGAATCCCGTTACACACTTACACGCGAGAGTGACGTGTGAGCCGTGATGTCAAAACTGCGAACATCCAACCTAAAGGTTTGATATTCAAAAATTTACTTTGGTTTGTGCGTTACCGTAGGGTTAGAAAAATTATTTTGTATAGATAAAAGTTAGTTTATGGTTACTTACGGGCGCACGGAGTGCTCCCCTACGGAGTTTGTGAGAATTCGCGGGTCGTCGGGGTAACGAAGTGGCACGAGCGCAATGAATAACAACACGGTGTGTTGTTAGAACGCGAGTGTGACCGAGCCGCAGTGAGACCGCCGACCCCTACGGATGAAAACATTTGCGTTTGGAACGGGACGTGTGACGTCGCCGTCCCCTTACGGGTTTTGCGGATATTTTTTATCTACGCAAAGCCGTTTTGATAACAATGTGTCTATAATGTTTAGTAGCAAATTAGATTTTTCGAATATATGAGAAAAATCATTAGTGTCAACTCGTTGACACAATTTGCGCGAAATTTGTTTTTCAAAAAGCGATTAAAAGCTTTTTGGTTCTTTTTCTCGAAAAAGAACATTTTTTCACAACTAACTATATATTCGGTGAAACCTCTTTAACGATTTCTTTGATTTCGAAATCGAGCATTGCGTCGGTGATGAGCTTGCGCTCGATTGTTTCTATTGAGCTTATTATAGTTGAATGGTCGCGGTTGAATATCTTTGCGATATTTGGAAGCGACATTTCGGTAATCTCGCGAATAAGATAAACTGTTATATGACGCGCGTAGGCAATTTCTTTATTTCTTTTTGTTGAAACAAGATCTTCTTTTTTAACACCGTATTTTTGATAAACGGAGGAGAAAATCTTTTCTACCGTTACGCTCGTTGGCTCTGCTCCGCCAAGAAGCTCTGAAATGCAGCCGCGCGCGAGATTCATATCGATCCTTTCGCCCGAAAGGAAAACTCTTGCGCCGAGCTTTTTGATAGCCCCCTCAATCTGACGGATGTTTGAACGGAGATTCTACGCAAGGAAAGTCAAAACATCCTCAGGAAGCTCAACACCCACCTGCTCCGCCTTCTTTTTGATAATTGCAATACGAAGCTCAAGGTCGGGCACCTGAATATCCGCAATAAGTCCCCATTCAAATCTGGTTTTAAGACGGTCCTCAAGGGTCTTTATCTCTCTTGGCTGACGGTCACTTGTGAGAATTATCTGTTTTCTGCCCTCATAAAGTGCGTTGAACGTGTGGAAAAACTCTTCCTGTGTTGAAACCTTACCGGCAATAAATTGAATATCGTCGATAAGAAGCACGTCGCAATCGCGGTATTTTTCACGGAATTCGGGCATTGCCTGACGGGAGAGGCAGTCGATCATCTGGTTTGTGAAATCCTCACCCTTTATGTATATAACCTTAACGTTTGGATTCTGCTCGCGAAGGTAGTTCGTGATCGCGTATAGCAGGTGCGTTTTACCGATTCCGCTCGGGCCGTAAATAAAGAGGGGATTATAATTCTTTGCAGGCATTTTCGCAACCGCAACACAAGCCGCGTGCGCGAATTTGTTTGACGAGCCGACTATGAAGTTGTCAAAGGTATATTCGAAATTGAACGGGGGCATCGTTGAGCCGAGGTGATGTGCATTTTCCTCTGCCTCTGCCTTTTTCTTTTGTTCCTCTTCTCTTTTCTTTTTCTCCTGTTCGAGTCGCCAGGAGGGATCACCCATTGAAACACGCTCCATAATGCTTTGCTTCATTTTTTCTCTGTCGAGGGGGGTGCCTGTAAAAATGACGTTTACGATAACGTCAAAGCCGAGCTCGTCGGAGAAACGGCGGGCAAGGTCTCCCGTGTATTTTTCAGTGAGCGTTTTCTGCTTGAGCTCACTTTTGATACCCATTGTGATAACGCCGTCTTCATAATCTTCAATTGTAAGGTCCTTGAACCAAAGCTCGCGAACGGTTTCCGGCATTGAATCTCTGAAAGAATCGTAAACGATATCCCAAACGAGCTTAATTTCCTGTAAATACGCTTGATTTGACACTGCGAAAATTCCTTTCCTGGTAGTCCTTTATCTTTTGTGTATGCTTTCCCTCGCGCACACGCGCGCGATTAAATCTACTAAGAATAATATAATAATATAATATAAGTCATTATACCATAGATGCGCAATCAATAGTTAACATTAATAGAAAATTTACAATTTGTTTACAATTTTTGGTTTATCGGGGGGCGAGGAAGAATAAAATCCTCTGTATATTGCCTTTGATGAAATTTTTTTATATTTACATTTTTCTCTTGCAATTCATAAAAAAAGTGATATAATTGAACTGTAGAAATATGCCAATAATGCTTTTAGGAGGTAAAAAATGAGTAAATTTCTCTACTCCATAACACTTGATAAGCTGATGAAGGAGCTTCAATTTGAAGAAATATATATGCCCGTTTCCGCGAGTGAAATAAAGATTGTTAATCGCGAGGTAAACCGCCCGGGACTTGCTTTGGCGGGATTTTTAACAGTGTTTGAGCCCTCGAGAATTCAGGTTATCGGACGCGCGGAAATGCAATATCTTTACGAAATAGGAAGGGATTTAGCCGATGCCCGTCTTGAAGCGTTTTTTGCGCAACAACCGGTTGCGGTGGTTATCACGACTAATTTTGAGGTTGGCGACGAAATTTTGCTTCCGGCTAAAAAATATAAAGTACCCATCATTCGCACAAAGGAAAAAACGAGTCCCACGATGGCTTCTCTCATTGCTTTACTCAACACTCACCTTGCCAACAGAATTACTCAGCACGGCGTTCTTGTTGAGGTATTCGGTGAAGGTGTTCTTATTCTCGGTGATAGCGGCATAGGTAAGAGCGAAACGGCAATCGCACTCGTTGAGCGCGGTCACCGTCTTATTGCTGACGATGCGGTTGAAATCAAGCGCGTTTCTGCTAAAACTCTCGTTGGTAGTGCCCCTTCTCTTATAAAGCACTATGTTGAGCTTCGAGGAATAGGCATAATAGATGTGCGTCGTATTTACGGTATGGGCGCGGTTAAGGATACCGAAAAAATCGACCTTGTTATCCATCTTGAGCCCTGGATTGAGGGCAAAATGTATGACCGCTTCGGCCTTGACGATCAGACCTATAATATTTTGGGTATTGAAATTCCTTCAATTACCGTTCCCGTCCGTCCCGGACGTAGCTTGCCCATCATTCTTGAGATTGCGGCAATGAATCACCGTCAAAAAAAGATGGGATATAATACAGCAGCGGAGCTTGAAAAGCAGTTGCTTGAGCAGTTTGGAGCGGAAAATGAGTAAAAAATTCGATAATTACGGCGCAATTTCAACGATTTACGATAAAATTAATGCAAACGTTGACTATTCTGCTTGGGCGGATTTCTTTGAAAAATGCTTTGATAAATTTTTGTCCGCCCGCCCCGAGCTCGTTCTTGACCTTGCCTGCGGCACGGGAAGTATGACCTTAGAGCTTGCAAAACGCGGCTACGATATGATTGGAATTGACGGTTCGCCCGATATGCTTAACGTGGCTCTTGACAGAAAATACGATATGGAGCTCCCCCGCGACGTTCTTTTTCTGCTTCAGGATATGCGCGAATTTGAGCTTTATGGCACGGTGGGGGCTATTACCTGCTGTCTTGACAGTGTGAACTACCTTGTAGGTGAGGGTGAGCTTGAAATGTGCTTCTCGCTTGCTCACAATTATCTCGACCCCGACGGACTTTTCCTCTTTGACGTGAACACCCCCCATAAATTTGAGCACGTTTACGGCTCAAATTCTTACGTTTACGAGGAGGAGGATTGCGGAGAGGACAGCTTTTGCGTGTGGCAGAATTTTTATGACACGGAAACGAAGCTCTGCGATTTTTCGCTTACCGTTTTCGAAAAAAATGAGGGAAACAACACCTATTCCCGCAGAGACGAGCTTCAAAGTGAGCGTTGTTACTCCAAAAACGAGATAAAATCCGCTCTTGAAGGGTGCGGATTTGAGGTTGTCGGCTTCTATTCCGACTTCGATTTTTCGCCAATAAAGGACACGGACGAGCGTTGGTATATTGTTGCGAGAGCAAAAAAATAAGCAAATTATAACAATTTTTAATATAACTATTGACAATTTTGGAATATTGTGCTAAAATTCGCTTGGTGGAATATATATTTTTAGGAGGAGTTTTTATGAAAAAAATATTTTTTGTATTGTTAATCGTGGTTTTATTGTCATCCGTTATGACACTTCCCGTGTGCGCGGCTGCAGCTCCCAATTCTTCAGCGCCCGCAGACGATCTCAGCGTTTTGGATCAGCTTTTGCTTGAATTTGAAAACAATAACATTCCCGCAGCAGTTGAATTGATTTTGACAGTTCTTCTTTTGCCCCTTCTCATCGTTGTTGGCTTGCTCGGCATAGTTGCATTCCTTGTTTTCTTGGCAATTAAGTACATCGGTATTTGGTTGTTCTTTATCTAATTTGAATTCAAAATCAAAAAAAGGCATACTGCAGGTATGCCTTTTTTTGTTTTTAGATTGGTGCTTCAAATTTTGATTTATCATTGAACTCAAAGTTTCTATAACTCGCGAAGCGAATAATCACTTGGCAAAAGCCGAACGCAACTGCGGTGCTACCGTACAGCTATCTGTCTGCATATACTGATAAAAAAGTATAAGGAGAAAAATATGATAGTTGCTAAACCTTATAATCGCGAGAGAGCCGTTGAATATGCGAAGAGGTGGGCGCTCTCGCGAAATCCTTTGTTCTATGACTTCACAGGAGGTGGCGGAAACTGTACCAATTTCGTTTCTCAAAGCATTTTAGCAGGGTCATTGACAATGAATCCCACTGAAACGTTTGGGTGGTATTACACAAGCATAAACGACCGCTCTCCATCCTGGACAGGTGTGCGCGAATTTTATGAATTTATGTGCGGCCTTGGCGATTTTGTGCCTAAAGCGGACAGAATAGGACCTTTTTGTGATGAAGTAACACGTGAAAAAATAGAAATAGGTGACGTTATTCAGCTTTCAAACTCACGCGGTCAATTCTATCACTCCCTTTTGGTAACGGGTTTTAGAGGCGGAGATATACTTATAAGCGCGCAATCAAACGATGCCTTGGACAGACCCCTTTCAACCTACAATTACGCCACAGCGCGTTTTTTACACGTCGCAGGAGTAAACGTCGAGCTCGTTGACGACACCCGCACATTCACCGAGCTTATCGATGCCATTGCCCTGCCGCCTAAAAATCAAATTTACACCTCGATCGGTTGAGGGGGAATGAAGATTGGTTTGAATTGGAAAATTTCGCTTTTTGTTGTTTTTCTCGAAAAAGAACATATTTTTATTTAGCTAACTATAAAAAAGAGGACCTCTAATGAAGTCCTCTTAATTTTTGTTTATTATTTCTTATTTTCGTCGAGGTAGATAACGACCTTACGGTTATTTTCGGAGCCGATGGAGTTCGTATTAACACCGGGGAAGCTCTGAAGCTCTGCGTGGATAATACGGCGCTCATAGGGGTTCATTGGCTCAAGCATTACGCTTCTCTTATACTTAACGACTCTATGTGCCATACGTCTTGCAAGAGCGCGGAGTGTTTCCTCTCTCTTTGCTCTATAGGATTCGATGTCAACGGAAATCTTGGGAACGGGAGCTTTCTTATTCTGCGTTCTGTTAGCCGCAAGATTTGCAAGGTGCTGGAAGGAGTCAAGTGTTTCGCCGTGGTGACCGATGAGCACGCCTGCTGCTTCGCCCGTTACGTCGATTTTCTTACCAAGCTCCGTATCGGATACTGTTACTGTTGCATCGATGTGCATATTTTTAAGTGTTGTTTCAACAAATGCAACCGCGAGGTCAACAGCTGTAAGAGTATAGGTTGCCTGAATTTTTGCAGGAGCTGAACCAAGGCCGAAAAGTCCCTTTTTGGGTTCTTCAAGTACTGTATAGTCAAGTTCTTCAACGCTTACGCCAAGCTCGTTAGCGGCAAGTGCGAGCGCTTCCTCAACCGTTTTAGCGGTTTGAATAGTTTCTTTTTTCATTTTATATTCTCGTCTTTCTTATTTTTCTATAAATGTTGGATATTCCTCATCATCGTCATCGATGTGGTGAAGCGAACGGGGTCTTTCTCTGTTGGGATCGAGATCCGCTTCGCTGTTTTTACGCTTTCTTTGGGGTCTTTTGCTGCCTGAACCAAGCTCGCGCTCTGCCGCCTTGTAATCCTCTTCCGTGAACTTGGGAAGGGGCATAATCTTGCTCATAATATACTGCTTGATAGTCATAATAATGCTTCTGAATATCCAGTATATACCAACCGCGCCGGGAACGAGGAAAGCAAAGTAGGTTGACATAAGGGGCATTGAGTATTCCATCATCTTCGTGGAGCAGCCTGCGCCGGGAGCGGCTTCGTTCTGCGTTGGCTGATACATAAACTTCTTTGAAAGCTTCATTGAGAAGAAGTAGGTTACGAACGTAAGCACGGGAACCAAAAGAAGCACGTAGTTTTCCTTGAAGCTTGGCGTGAAGCCAAAGTTAAGTGAGCCGATATTGAAGGAGGGGACGTTTCCTCTGAATGCCAAAAGCTGCTCGTAAACCTCTTCGCTGTTCTTGAAGAATGCAAAGCTCTGCATTCCCGAAAAATCAACGTTCTTCAACTGAGAGAGCAATTCGATTGAGCCGTTTGTGGACTTGAGAGTAAGTCCGAGACCGCCTGCCGCCTGACTCGTTGTGAAGAAGGTTTTGATTGCGTTAACGAAGCTTGCGCTTCCGCCAAGAACGTTCTGAATGGGGTCAACAACGATGTTATAAAGGATCATAACGATTGGAAGCTGGATAAGCATAGGAAGACAACCGCCCATTGGGTTGAAGTTTTCTTTTTGGTAAAGGTCCTGAATCTCCTGAGCAACCTTTTGCTGTGTT
Source organism: Clostridia bacterium (assembly GCA_017504245.1). GTDB lineage: Bacteria > Bacillota > Clostridia > Oscillospirales > CAG-272 > RGIG4608. The sequence continues at coordinate 16,659 of JAFVRQ010000075.1, forward strand.
GCCTGGTCATTTCTTCCCTTATAGCGATTTCTTATCGCCATTTCCTTTGGACGAAGCATCGCCTGCTTTATTGAGTTCTTTTGCTGCTTGATGGTAAGTGGCATCATAAGAAGCTCAATAAATATAGCAAAGATACAAATACCAACGATGTAGTTACCAAAGCCAACTGTTTTTGTGATCCAGTTGAGAGCCGTTCCTATATAGTAACGGATGTTGCCGAGAAGGTCGCGCTTTGTGTTAAGCTCAACCGTATCTTGAATTGCAGCCAAGATAAGATCTGCATCTGCTTGTACAAAAATTACATTTTCTGCCTCGGGAGTTCCTTCGGGAGTTGTTCCTTCGGGAGTTGTTCCCTCAGGGGTTGTTCCCTCGGGTGTCTCTTCATCGGGATTTTCCTCGGGAGCTTCTTCGGCAAAGGTAATTGATGCATACTTTGAAATAACCTTTTTTACGTAATCGTAATTAACTCCGAGGTCTTGAGAAAAATCGGAATACTGACCGTCAATAACATCGTAACCGCGATAAGCTGCAAAGAATGCCTCCTTTGCCTCCTTATTGTTATAGATGGTTGTTGCGATAGTATCGAGTTCCTCTTGCTTGAGATTGTTTTTAGAGCCATCGTAATTCGTTACCGTTTTTGTGACGGTTATTGTTTGCGCGCCGCCCATACAAGCCGTGAACAAGGCGGATATTGCAACGAGAAGTACGATGATGCTAAAAATTCTTGAATTAAAAATCTTTTTCATTTTCAACGTCAATTTAATTAACCAAAATGGTTAATTCCCTTTCTGTTTTAATGGGTTTTTGTGCTATCTGATTATTTACCGAATAGCACTTCGGTAAACCGCTTGGTTGCCTTTTTGTTAGGCCGCGGTGTCATTTTTGCTCTTTTTTCTCTTGGGGACGGGGTCGTATCCGCCCTTGCAATATGGATTGCAACGGAGTATTCTCCACGCAGTTAAGCCGATTCCGATGAAAAATCCCCACTCCATAAACGCTTCAATCGAATATTGCGAGCAGGTGGGACGGAATCTGCACGTGGGCTGTCCCTTTAGATGTGAAAGATGCTTTTGGTAAAAGCGAACGAGCTTTATGCAAATCCTTTTCATTTGCCGCCCTCCTCTGTTTTGGGCGCTTTGGGTGTTTTATACATATCAAGTCTTTGAAAGGCGCGAATAAGCTCCTCTCCTATCTCCGTGCTCTTTACCTCGTGCGCTCCAACGCGCGCGGCAATTACGATAAGATAACCCGTTTTGAGTTGTCCGTATTCCCTTGCCTGTGAAAGTCCTGCTCGGATTATGCGCTTGACTCTGCTGCGAACAACCGCTCCGCCAATCTTTTTTGAAACTGAAAGTCCAACTCTGTTGATATACTGCTTTTCGGGGTTTTTGAGCATCTGCTTCTTTGCTCCCCAGTCGCGCAAAATGTAAACGGATATGTGCTTTGAATGTGCCTTTTCGCCGTTTCGGTATGCCTTTTGATAAAGATGATTTTCTTTTATCGCAATATCCTTCATTTTGGCTCGTCCTTTCGTTTCTTTTGTCAGTGCTGAAATTTTGTGCTTCCGTTAAAGTTAGTTTGATTAAAATGCGCTCAAGCCGCGCGGGCTCTTCTTTTTCGGGAAAAAGAAGCAAAAAGCTTTTTTATAGGTTGGTTTGTGCTAATTCGATGTAAATTTTCGACAATTCACGAGTGAATTGTCGGTTCGCTCTTTAAAATCCCCTTATGAAAATAAATTTTCAACGTGGATTTTACAGACCGAACTGCGAACATCCAACCTGAAGGTTTGATGTTCAAAAATTTACTTTGGTTTGTGCGTTACCGTAGGGGAGGATATTAACCTCCCGAAAAAATAAAATTAGTTTTTGAAAAACACCCTCTCCGTTTGCCTTGTGGCAGCCACCCCTGTTTCATAAATGAAACCCCTCTCCGTCTTCGCCTACGGCAAATCCACCTCTCCCCGAGTGTGACCGAGCCGCAGCGAGACGCTGTCGCTTTAGCGACTGAGAGGGATTGAAATACAAACTAACTTTTATCCGCACATCACTATTCTGATAGCTACACGGCTATGCACTCGGTAGCAAATTAGATTTTTCGAATATATGAGAAAAATCATCAGTGTCAACTCGTTGACACAATTTGCGCGAAATTTGTTTTTCAAAAAGCGATTAAAAGCTTTTTGGTTCTTTTCCTCGAAAAAGAACGTTCTTTTTTACCTTGTAACCTCACAAACCAATCTTTTCACAAAAAAACCGATGACGGTTTTGGGGTCGCTTTTGCAACCGCACTCGGTCATCGGTACATTTTTGGGGCTTTTAAGCCGCCCGCAAAAAGATTAATATGTCAATCTTTTTCTGCCTTTTGCGCGTCTTCTCTTAAGAACGTTTCTGCCGTCTGCAGTTCTCATTCTCTTTCTAAAGCCGTGCTCTTTTTTTCTCTGTCTTTTCTTGGGTTGATATGTTCTGAGCATTATTGCCACCTCCTTGGTAATA
>JAFVRQ010000076.1 GCA_017504245.1 Clostridia bacterium
AATTTATATTATAATACAATCCGTAACCGCGCCGAACGGTCGCGCGATATGTTGCCGAAAGGTGTTATCGCGAGGAAAGTCCGGGCTTCACAGGGCAGAGTAGCTGATAACGTCAGCCGCAGGCGACTGCCGGGAAAGTGCAACAGAAATAAACCGCTTTTGCTTTGGCGAAAGTAAGGATGGAAAGGCGAGGTAAGAGCTCACCCGTTTCTATGGTAACATAGATCCGCTGTAAACCCTACTTGAAGCAACACCGTTTCGCAGATGTTTGCCCGACACATATCTGCTGGGTGGCACGGGGGCGACCCCGAAGCTTATCGGTGACGGTAAGCGAAGATAGATGACCGTTTAAGACAGAACCCGGCTTATAGACGCGATTACGAAATAGAAAAAAGCTCCTTGCAACGCAAGGGGCTTTTTTGTAAAAAATAAAGAAGAAAGAATAATGAATAAATAATAATTAATAAATAAAGGGTTGCAAAATTCAAAAAAATGTGCTAAAATAAGTGTTGCCAAACAAATTCAATATTTCATGCAACATAAGCGTGTATTTTTTTATCTTTTGATAAAAAGTACAGGCTCTATTCTGCGTACTCACTTGTGTTGTGTGGAATGAATTTGTTTGGCGACAATCGGTGCTATGTGTTTTTTGGTGCGTCAGCTTCGGTTGGCGCACTTTTTATTTGTGCATAAAAAATCACCTGCCGAGGTTAAACGGAGGAGGAAGTTTTATGAAAAAGCTTTTATCATTAATTTTAATGCTGCTATGCTTGTTGCTGATTTTTACATCTTGCGGCAACAAGGATAAGCAGCACGAGGTTGTTGAGGTCAAAAAAGTGGATGCCACTTGCACCTCAATCGGCTACACGGAATATCATTGCGATCACTGTGATCAAAATTATATTTCGGATTTTGTTGATGCTTTGGGGCACGTTTACGGTGAAGCCGTTGCTGTTACCGAAGCAGATTGTACCACGCGCGGAGTTTACGAGAGCACTTGTGCCCGTTGCGGAGACGTTCAGCGCTATTCAGTAAGCGCAAAGGGTCACTCATACGTTGAAATCACGAGCGACGATGCAACCGTTGGTTACGAATGCGAGGCCTGTCACGACGTTATTAACATCGCAAGTGACGAGCGCATTGAGGACTACATTGGCGCAACTGAAATTTTCGATGTTGAGCCCACCTTCACCTTTGACGTTGTTTCAAGCGAGGGCGAGGAGCACGTTAAGGCAAATCTCAAAATTATTGACAGTTATTTTAACGGAACCGAATATGAAAATGATGCGGATTCTCTTGTGCAATACGTTTTGACGAGCAAGGGTAATAATATCTATACGGTTTCCGTGCCCGAGAAGTACTTGTACGATACAACGTACATTGCAAAGCTTTCGGGGGGAGTAACCTTTGCCGAATATAAGAGCAAGGAGCTTTCATTTACCGTTACGGAAGACCCCAATCACGAAAACGTTTATGAATATAATAGCGAAATCGTTTTCTTGAAGGCGCTTGAAAATGCAAACGGCGGATATTACCCCTATGATATTACCTCATCCGAGGATGGCGACAAGCTTTATTTGATAGTGAATAAGATTGACGGCTTGTCAAAGGGACATATCGTTTGCGTTGGCGATGTGGATTCTATGAGCCAGATAACGAGCGATACCGAGTGCTATTTTGGTATTATCGGCGATTCTTACCAATTGACCGACGGCAGATGGCTCGTTACATTGTCAGAGCCCGAGCTTGAGGCAATTTTCAATGAGTTCGATATTGCATTTAACGAAGACGTTGATTTGTCGAATGCCAATTTCGATACTGCAGCTATAGAGGACGGCATTATCGAGTCGCTTTATGCAAGTGACGAGTTTATTGAGTTCCTTAGCGCAGTTAAGGTTTCGTCTGAAAACTATATTAATGCAAACGGTTATTATTCACCGAATCTTATCGATACAAAGACGTTTTTGAATAGTGTTAGTATTGATCCGGAGATAAGCTTCGGCGGAAATACGTTGAAGTTGATGCTCCACGGACTTATTGAGCTTGACATTAACGATTCAAACGGCGCAAAAATCGGTACGCTTGCCGTTGAATTTGATTTGGATCTCAAGAGTCAGTTTAAAATTGACGTAAATTACGATATTAAAACTCAGTGGAAGGGAATTAAGCTTGAAAAATTCGACGTTGCAATGACGCAAAGCGACGATATTAGCTTTGGCTTCCGCGTTTCCGTTGATTCTGACGCAATCAGGAGCAGCGGATACGTTATCAATAAGAAGACGGGTGAAGCTCACCTTGCTTGTTGCGTTGAGGTAACGAGAGCGAGCGATCCTGCTGCATTTGAAACGGCAACCTTGTCCGAGGTGCAGGCAGCAGAAGAAAAATGCAGCCGTTGCAAGCCCGAAAACGGCGCAAGTCTTGAAAATGACTTCAACGGCTATTATATGAACACGCTTTATTGCTCCGACTGGGAAAAGGTAGCTGCAGATATTGGCAAGCTTACGCAGACCGACAAAAAGAGCTCAAGACTTGAAGTTGAGTTGGGAAGCGTAGAAATACCGATTTGCGGGCCTGTAAGTGCGAATATCGGCATTGGCTTTGCAATTTCGTTTGATGCTAAAGCTATAATGGATTATTCGTATTCCTATGCTCAAACAAGCACCTACGGTATGCGTCTTAACCACGATTACTTGCAGCCCTATTCAAAAATGAGCAATAGCAACGTTTCTCAGAATCAGCTTGCCGTTTTAGGTAAGATTGAGGCAAGAGTTGGCTTGCTTGTTGATACATATATTAATATTTCAGGTCTTGAAAAGTGGATAAACGCAGGCGTTAAGGCGGACGTTGGTACATACGCAGAGCTTTCGGGCGTGATTGACACCGCGTACGATTATCACGGCGCGTATTTTGAAATAGGTGCTTATCTTGATATAGATGCATACTATAAGATAATAAGGAAGGACGGCACGACCGACCTTGCGGAAATAAAGAAAGCTTTGAAGAAATTTGGCTATGAAAAGCTTTATTTTGCTTATGAAAAATATGAAGAAAAGTTAAATATTCTCGGTTCTTATGATATAGCCGCAAACGATATATTGGCGGTTAGATATTATGACCTTGTTAATATGGTTATTAAGACCGACGAGCTTTCACTTAATGAAAGAAGCAAGTATAAGGTAAATATTTCATTTGCCGACGGTACTTATTGCGAAATCAAGGACGGCGTTATAGTTTATAAAACGGGCGCGCCGAGAATATTCAGCGATACCTTGATAATCACCGTAACCTCAAACGACGATTGGAAAACCTATAAAAAGGGAAGCGCGGTTTACTATCTTGGAACGTATGAAATTGATTTCGAGTTTGACACAAATCATACGCACACCTGGGTGGACGCAACTTGTACCGCCCCCAAGACCTGTAGCGGCTGCGGAGCTACCGAAGGCGCAGCGCTTGGACATAGCTGGAAGGATGCGACTTGTACCATAGCTAAAACTTGTACCGTTTGCGGAGCAACAGAAGGCACAGCGCTTGGACATAGCTGGAAGAGTGCCACTTGTACCGTAGCTAAAACTTGTACTGTTTGCGGAGCAACGGAAGGCGCGGCACTCGGACATAGCTGGAAGAGTGCAACTTGTACCGCACCCAAGACCTGTAGCGGCTGTGGTAAAACAGATGGTGTAGCACTTGGACATAGCTGGAATAATGCGACTTGTACCGCACCCCAAACTTGCGGAACTTGCGGAGCAACAACTGGCTCGGCACTTGTACATAGCTGGACGAATGCTACTTGTACCTCACCCAAAGCTTGTAAAAATTGTGGAGCAACGGAAGGCGTAGCGCTTGGACATAGCTGGAAGGATGCGACTTGTACCGCACCTAAGATTTGTAGTGGTTGTGGCTTGATAGAGGGTGAAGCACTTGGACATAATTGGATAGATGCAACTTGCAGTGTACCTAAGACTTGTACCGTTTGCGGAACTACAACGGGCTCAACCCTTCCACATACTGTAAGTGATTGGATAATTGATAAGGAACCAACCAATAGTGAATATGGAAGCAAGCATACCGAATGCACCGTTTGCGGACAATTGGTTTCCGTTTTATCAATTTATCCAACAGGCTCGGAAGGACTTGAATTTACGCTCAACTCCGATGGTCAGAGTTATTCTGTATCTGGAATTGGCACTTGCATTGATAAGGATTTAATCATACCTGCTACTTATAACGGTTTGCCTGTGACTAATGTTGGTGACAAAGCATTTTCTGAGTGCAGATTATTTACAAGCGTAACAATCCCCGACTCCGTGACGAGTATTGGTGTTTCTGCTTTTCAAAATATTTATTCTCTCACCAAAATAACAATAGGAAACTCCGTAACGAGTATTGGTGATTATGCATTCTATAATTGTGACAGACTTTCTAGTGTAGCAATTCCTAATTCTGTAACAAGTATTGGCGAGAAAGCTTTTTATGATTGCAAATTCCTCAAAAGCATAGTTGTTCCTGATAGCGTGACTAGTATTGGTGATCTTGCATTTTCTAGTTGCGACTCGCTTCAATACAATGAATATGATAAGGCGCTTTATCTTGGAAATGATAATAATCCGTATGTTGTATTAATTAAAGCAAAAGATAAAAGTATAACAAATTGTGAAATACATAGTTTAACAAGAGTTATTTATCACAGTGCATTCTCCGGTTGTGCTTCGCTATCAAGTGTATTAATCCCCAACTCCGTGACGAGTATTGGTAGTTATGCATTTAATAAATGCACCTCGCTTGCAAGCATAACAATGGGTAACTCTGTATTTAGTATTGGTAATTATGCATTCAATGAGTCCACCTCGCTCACGAGCATAATAATCCCTGACTCTGTGGCAAGTGTAGGTGATTATGCGTTTTATAATTGTACATCACTCACTAGTGTTCTAACTGGTAATTCTATGAGAAGCATTGGAGATTATGCATTCTATGGTTGTAAATTGCTTACAAGCATAGTGCTTCCTGACTCGATGATAAGTATTGGAAATTGTTCATTCTGTGCATGTAAATCGCTTGAAAGTATAACAATTCCTAACTCGGTAACCAGTATTGGCAATTCAGCATTTGCATCATGTACCTCGCTTTCTAGTGCGAAAATAGGCAATTCCGTCACAAGTATGGGTGATTATGTATTTACTGCTTGCAGTTCGCTTACAAGCGTGATAATTGGTAATTCCGTGATGAGTATTGGTAAAAATGCATTTTATAATTGCAAGTTACTTACAAGTGTAACAATCCCCGACTCTGTGAAGGGTATTGATGATAGCGCATTCAGTGGTTGCACATCGCTCGCGAGCGTAACAATGGGTAACTCTATTATGAGTATTGGTAATTCTGCATTCTCTGGTTGCTCCTTACTCACCAATATATCAATTCCCGACTCCGTGACGAGTATTGGTAATTCTGCATTCTCTGGTTGCTCATCGCTCACGAGTGTAACAATAGGTAATTCTATTACGAGTATTGGCAGTAATGCATTTAATAAATGCACCTCGATCAAAAATGTGTATTATACAGGAGATATTAAAAGTTGGCTTGGAATTAATTTTAATAACTATATTTCAAATCCCATGTATAATGGAAGCGATTTATATTTTGAAGGAGAACTCGTCACAAATCTTGTTATTCCTGACTCCACGACGAGTATAGGTAATTATGCATTCTATAGTTGCAAATCGCTCGCAAGTATAACAATTCCTGACTCTGTGACATATATTGGGGATTATGCATTTTATTGGTGTAATTTACTAACAAGTGTAGCAATTCCCAATTCCGTGACGAGTATTGGTGATTCTGCGTTTGAAAGTTGTACCTCGCTCACAAGTGTAACAATACCTGATTCTGTGACAAATATTGGTGAAGAGGCATTCCATAGTTGTAAATCTCTCACAAGCATAACCATCCCCGACTCCGTGACGAGTATTGGTGATAATACATTCAGATACTGCACCTCGCTCACTAGCATAACCATTCCCGACTCCGTGACTAGTCTTGGTTATGGAGTATTCGAAAAATGCACCTCACTCACAGACGTATATTATACAGGAAATGTTGAGGGATGGATTGGATTTGATTTTATTTATTATACTTCAAATCCCATGTATTATGGAGCTAAATTGTATTTTGAAGGAGAGCTTGTTACAAGTATTACTATTCCTAACTCTGTAACAACTGTTGGTGATTATACGTTCTCTGGTTGCACCTCGCTGACAAGTGTAACAATCCCCGATTCCGTGACGAGCATTGGTAGTTCTGCATTCTATTCCTGCACCTCGCTGACAAGTGTAACAATCCCCGACTCCGTAACGAGTATTGGTAATGATGCATTCCGTAACTGTACCTCACTTACAAGTATAACAATCCCTGACTCCGTGACGGGTATTGATAATTATGCATTCCAAGGTTGCTCATCACTTGCAAGTATAACAATCCCTGACTCCGTGACGAGTATTGGTATTGGCGCATTCAGTGGTTGCACTGGGCTTAAGAGTATAACAATTTCTGCTTCCTTGATAAGTATTAGTGATTATACATTTTCTGGTTGCACCTTGCTTGCAAGTGTAACAATCCCCGATTCCGTGAAGAGTATTGGCATTGGCGCATTTAGTAGTTGTACTTGGCTTAGAAGCATAATCATTCCTGATTCCGTGACAAGTATTGGTGAATCTGCATTCCATAAATGCAACAATCTGACGGAAGTAATAATTCCCTCCTCTGTTACAAGTGTTGGCAGAGATGCATTTAGAAATTGTTCCTCGCTCACAATCTACTGCGAAGCAGAATCTCAGCCGAGCGGATGGTCTTCTAGTTGGAACTATTCTAACCGCCCCGTAGTTTGGGGCTACAAACCCGAGCAAAACGATTAAACTAACAAAAGCTCCTCTCATCTGAGAGGGGCTTTTTGTAAAGAATAAAGAAGAAAGAATAATGAATAAATAATAAATTAGGGTAAAAAATCCTCTCTTGTGAGAGGATTTTTATCATTTTTGTTTTAATTATTTCGCAATTCTGTGGATACCCGAGATGTCCTTTTCAACGATACAATGAACGGGGCAGGCATCGCGGCAGGCGCCGCAGTTGGTGCACTTTTCATAGTCAATCGTCGCAAGGTTATTCACAAGGGTGATTGCACCGTTGGGGCAAGTTTTTGTACACTTACCGCACGCGATACAACCGTTTGTGCAGAACTTACGAACAACTGCGCCTTTATCGTGGCTTGAGCAGAGGACTAAAGTTCTATTAACGTCGGGCATAAGCTCGATAATGTGGTGAGGACACGCCTTCGCGCAAATTCCACAGCCGATACAAAGCTCGCTATTAACGTAAGCAACTCCGTTTTCAACGCAGATCGCATCCTGAGGACAAGCTCTTGCGCAGTCGCCAAGGCCGATACAACCAAACGAGCAGGTACCCGCGCCACCGTAGAACATATTAGCGGCTTCACAGGTCTTAACGCCCTTATATTCAAATCTCTGCTTAACTGCAGAGCAGTTACCGTCGCACTTAACGACCGCAACCATTTCGATAACGTCCTCGGCTTCCTTGCCAAGCACATCGGCAATGGCTTTTGCCGTGCCGTCACCGCCGGGAACGCAGAGGTTTGTTTTTAAGTCGGGGTTATCAATAAGTGCCTGAGCATATCCGTCGCAGCCCGTATATCCGCACGCACCGCAGTTAGCGCCGGGGAGGCACTCGCGGATTTTTGGGAATCTTTCGTCAACGGGGACCTTCATAAATTTATCGGCAAGAACGAGAACTATAGCGCAAATAAGTCCAAGCACTATAGCAAGTATAGCGGCAAAAATAATAGCTGTCATATTTCTACCTCCTTAACCGAAAAGGTTTTCGATGATACCGCCAAAGCCCATAAACGAAAGGGAAACGATGGAAGCGGCAATAAGCGTGATGGGAAGTCCCTGCAATCTCTTGGGGATCTTATTATTGCCCTCAAGAACGGAGCGAACGCCTGCGAAAAGTACCATTGCAAGAAGGAAACCAAGTCCGCAGCCGAGAGCCGAGAAGATGGATTCAATGAAATTATAGCCGTCGGAGATATTATTGATTGTTACACCGAGAACCGCGCAGTTCGTTGTGATAAGGGGGAGATACACACCGAGCGACTTATGAAGCGTGGGGATATATTTCTTCAAAACTATTTCAACGAACTGAACGAGAGTCGCGATAACGAGAATAAACACGATAGTCTGAAGGAATCCGATACCAAGTGTATCAAGCACATAGGTTTGGATTGGCCAAGTAACTGCAGTTGCAACTACCATTACGGCTGTAACTGCGATACCCATACCCGTTGCCTGATCCGTTTTCTTAGAAACGCCGAGGAAGGGACAGATACCAAGGAACTTGGAGAGGGTATAGTTATTAACGAGGATTGAGGACATTAAGATGATTATGAGAGTTTTCATACTGCTTCAACCTCGCTTTCTTCCGTTTTTGCACCGTCGCAGGGGATACCCGATTTTGCCTTTGAGCAAGAAGCGGCAGAGGGGCAGCCCTCACAGCCGAAGCTCTTTTTCTTGGGATATTCGCCATTTGTGATGATGCCAACGAGAGCAATTAGAATACCGAATACGAAGAAGCCACCGGGCGCGCTTGTCAAAATGGGGAGCTTAAAGGGCTCAAGGAAGGGAATTGCAATACCCGCAAAGCTTGCGTTACCGAACACCTCGCGAATGAAAGCCATCACAAAAAGCGTTAAGGTGAAGCCAATGCCCATACCAATACCGTCAAGCGCTGAATCTGTAACACTGTTTTTGTTAGCAAACATCTCAGCACGTCCGAGAATGATGCAGTTAACAACGATAAGTGCAAGATAAACGCCGAGCATATCGTAAATATCGGGCAAGTATGCCTGGAGAAGCATTTGAACTGCCGTAACAAAGCCTGCAATAAGTACGATATATGCGGGAATTCTGATTTTATCCGAAATTATATTACGAAGCGCTGCTATTGCCATATTTGAGCAAACGAGAACGGCAAGGGTGGCAAGTCCCATACTTATCGCGGATACGATACCCGTCGTTACCGCAAGAGTGGGACAGGTGCCGAGAACGAGGACGAGAACGGGGTTTTCTTTAAGAATGCCGTTTGTCAATATTTTCATTTTATTACTTTTCATCTTTCGTCCTCCTTATTTAGAATTTGCAAGTCCGAATGCTGTGAATGCATCGTTGAGACCTGATTTGAATGCGTTTGAAGAATATGTTACGCCGCCGAAAACCTCAACGTCTGCAGCAGAATCCTGCATAAGACCCACAAAGCTTTCGTAATAATTGCCAAAGCTCTTTGATTCCATATAGGAGATCTGCTTAATGGCAACTATTTTGCCATCCGCGTCAAAGCCGACGGAGTATTTCATATCACCGCTTGAATACTGAGATTTGACTGCGAAAATTATCGCGATACCGCGTCCGTTTTTGTCAATGAAAACGTTTTTAACGGATTCGGGATAGCCCGAAAGCTCGGTAATCTGCTCATAGTCCTCGCCCGAAACCTCGGGAATGAGTCCTTCGAGGGAGTCCATCATCTTTTTGTATTCGTTTTCCTCAATTTTGGGTGCGGTAACCGTGTTAATGCCCGCAAGAAGTGCCATTACAATAAGAGCAAAGAGAGTAAGAACCACAACGGATTTAATTGCATCGTTTTTCATATCTTGATACCTCCGAATGCTTTCTTTCTCGTGAGCTTGATGATATATGGATTAAGGATATTCATAAGCAAAATTGCAAACGAAACGCCCTCGGGATAACCGCCGTAAACACGGATAAGAGCTGTGATAAGACCGCATCCGATACCGAAAACTACTTTACCAAGAGCAGTGTCGGGGCTCGTTACGTAATCGGTTGCCATAAAGAACGCGCCTATCATAAGACCGCCTGCGATAATTTGATACTCGGGATAAGTTCCCGTCATAAGTGTGAAAAGACCAACCGTTGCGATAAATGAAACGGGAATATGCCAGGTGATAACCTTTGATGCGATAAGAATGATACCACCAACGAGGAGCGCAAACGCGGAAACCTCACCGATAGCGCCTGCGTGATTACCGAAAAACATTTGGACCCAGTCAGGAAGAAGCTCCGCCTTGCCTGCCGCAATATCTCCAAGAGGAGTTGCACCCGAAGCAAGCTCGGGATTCGTGAGATTGGTATGTACGGTTGCAGTCATAAGATCGGGGAAGCAAACGAGCATTGCAATTCTTGCCGTGATTGCGGGATTTGCAAAGTTATATCCGATTCCACCGAAAAATTCCTTAACGATGATGATGGCGATAAACGCGCCTACAACTATCGTCCACAAGTTTTTCCATTCACCGAAGTTTGCAGGGAGGGTGAGCGCTAAAAGTGTACCCGTTACGAAGCAAGAGAGGTCGGGAACGGTGTTTTTGATTTTAGTAAGACGGCACCAGCCGTATTCAAGAAGTCCGCAAGCGAGATTTGATACTAAAAGTATCAAAAATGCTTTGAAACCAAAGAGAACAACCGACAAAAGCGCGGCAGGGAAAAGTGCTAAAAGCACCGTTGCCATAATGGAGCTCGTCGTTCTTGGACTTCTGATATGTGGGGATGGAGAAACAGTCAAAAGATTATTCATTATTTTTTCGCCTCCTGACGTTCTTTAAGAATTTTCATTACCTTTGCTTTGGCGATTTTATTCGTGTGAACAAGCTGACGCTTAGCGGGGCACGCGAATGAACAGCATCCGCATTCCATACAAATATTTGCCTTAAGCTTAACAAGTGCCTCATCATCTCCTGCACGCAACGCCTGAACGAATGCCTTGGGGTCAAGACCGAAGGGGCACGCGTTTACACAGTTTCCGCACTTGATACAAGCGGTGGGCTCTGGAACGGTTGCCTCCTGCTCGTTGAAGAAGAGAACTGCGTTAGTGTTTTTCATAACGGGCATTTCCATACTCTCAACCGACCAACCCATCATAGGACCGCCAAGGATAACCTTTTTGGGTGCGGATTTTGTTCCGCCTGCAAAAGCGATAAGATCGGTAATTCTCGTTCCGATGGGAGCGATAACGTTCTTTGGCTCTGCAACTGCGCCGCCGTCGATGGTTATGCACTTCTTTACAAGAGGCATACCCGTTCTTATAAAGGAAGCAATTTCCGCAAGGGTTGTGCAGTTAATAACGATAACGCCTGCGTCAATGGGGAGCTTACCTTCCATAATAGTTTTGCCCGTTGTGTGATAAACGAGAACCTTTTCGCCGCCCTGAGGATACATTGCCTTGAGGGGCGCAACACTCACGTTTTCAATATCGGACGTGAGATTTGTGATATTTTCAATACATTCGGGCTTGTTCTTTTCAATGCCGAAAATTATCCTCTGGGGCTTTAAGCATTTGTTAAGAATTTCGATTCCGTATCTGATGTCATCACCGCGGTCAATCATCGTGCGTGTGTCACTTGTGATGTATGGCTCGCACTCCGCACCGTTGATAACAATATCCTCAACACTTTTAACGTTGAGCTTAACTGCAGTGGGGAATCCCGCACCGCCAAGACCTACGATACCGCTGTCCTTAACTGCTTGCACGAGCTCTTCAAGATTATTTACTTCTCTTGGAGCAAGCGTTTCGCAGAGGGTATCAAGTCCGTCGCTTTCGATAAGGATAGCAGATACTTTTCTTCCGTTTGAAAGAATAGTTGTGTCGGTGTTTTTAACCTTACCCGAAACACTTGAATGGATCTTTGCAGAAACAAATCCGCCCGCCTCGGCAATAACCTGACCAACTGTAACTAGGTCGCCCGTTTTAACAACGGGAGTTGCAGGCGCACCGATGTGCATTGAAAGCGGAATAAGTACGCTTTGAGGCGTGGGTATAGCCACGGGAGCTATTTTTGCAGTTCCTTTTTTATGGGGAAGGAATACACCCGGTAAATTGAATAAAGGCATTTTTTCGCTCCTTCATATTAATATTTATGTTTAACCAATTTATTATAGCAAATTTGTTGCCAAATGTCAATCGAATTTATAACAAATATACAAAGAAATTTATTGAAAAGATGTCAAATTTGTATATTGTGAAAAAAATATCAAACTTTGACGAATTTGAAATTTGATTTGTTGGGATATTAGCATAACCAACGTAGGGCAGGGGCTTGTTCCTGCCGCGTTAATTTTGTTGATCTTTTGTACGGCGGCGCCAAGGCACCGCCCTACGTTGTCAGCTTGATAAATCCCAATTTATCGTATTGTTTTAGATAAAAAACCACCCTTGTGGGTGGTTTAAAGCATTATTCTTTTACCGCATATAAATTCAAATCCCACGCAGGAATGTAAGAAAATCTGCGAAGGTAGAGCGAATAATCGGGATTTAATTTCTTAATCAATTCGGGCAGGGCAAACAGATCCTCGCTTCTGTGATAGAGCGAAGCAAGGAGCTTGGGTGAGTGCTTTTGTATCGTTTCCTTTGACCCTAAAAGCGCTTCCTTTTCAGAACCCTCAACGTCGTATTTTATGTAGTCAACGGGAGTGCCGTTGAGCACCTCGTCAACCGAAATGACGGGTACTTCCTTGATTTTTGAAACGATATTTCCCTTTGAAACGATACCCGCGTTTCTGTTTCCGCTTGCATCGAAGAGCAGAGTGGTGTTCTCGTTCCACGCGCCTGCGTTGATGCACTTTACATCAACGTTTTCAACCGTTTGCGCGTATTCGTTAAGCTTTCTGAAGTTTCTTGCGTCGGGCTCAAGAGCAATCACGCTTTTTAAATTTGGATTAAATTGAAGCATCTCGCGTATCGTGTCGCCGTTATACGCACCGAGGTCAACGTACCTGCTTATACTCTTACAGTCGAGAATTTCCTCATAAACCGCCTGCTTTTCGCTTTCGCTTTCCCAAAGATATTTAATTTGACCTGAGAGCTTATAGGAAATCACGTTATCGTAAATTCTCTTTGATTCTTCGTCGGCAAGAAGGTCATAAACCGCTTCAAAACGCGCACGGTTTTCTTCGAAAAATTCAATGGTGAAAAGCGTTTCGCCAAAAACGGGAACGTCGGGAGCATAAAGCTCGCATTCCTCTCCAACCTTTTTGAAAAGTGCTAAAACGTCGGGCAGAGAAGAGGCAAACGAGAGCAAAACGATGGGATTTTGCCCCGCATATTTTTCCTTCATCGCAGAGTATGAAATTACCGTTTTGCCGTGAAAGGAGTGACCTCGCACAAAGCCGTCACTTGCAAAAAAGTCACAAATTTCAATGCCGTATTTTTCGCAAACGGCAATTATCTTGTCCGCACCGTTGCCCATTCCGTACATCACTATCGGACTTCTGCTTGACGCAAGATAGTGCCATAAATCTGTTTTTATGTTGATGTTCATATTTTCTCCAAATGTGTGTATTGTGTTTTAAATTTTAATTTATCGGGGAGTTAGTTAAAGTAAAAAATGGGTCGCTTTTGAAAAAGCTCCGCAAAACTTTTTGTAGAGCTATCGCGCAAGATTTCGCGCAAATCGTGATGTTTGATTTTGATCAAACATCACATAACGATTTTCTCGGTGTTGGCAGGCACCTCGAAAATCCGCGATTTGCTAATAAAAGCGAAGCCATTTTACTATCAATACGGCTACGTACTCGCTCCGCTAAATCTCAATTAATTATTCAATTTTCTCCAATTATACCACAAAATCGAAAAAATATCAACAGCTTATTGACTACTTAGAAAAAAAGTGGTAAAATTAACTATAATTCTTTAAAGGAGGCGTTTATGTTAAGAAAAGAGAAATATCCGATAATTGAATTTGACGATTGCAGGGACGCGGTCATAAATCCGAGCCATCTGCGAAAGGAATACGATATTTTACCTTATAACAAGCTTGTAATAACCTTTTTTGGCGAAGCGATAAAAATGCTTCTTGAGGAAAAGAAAATCGAAGAATATATCACGATAAGCGGCGAAAACCCCGTCGTGCTATACAAATTTGCTGATGCGGACGTGCTTATTACTCTTGGTATGGTCGGTTGTCCTGCCTGCGCAGGTAATTTGGACGTCGCAACCGGTATAGGAATTGATACCGTGATGTTTTGCGGAGGCGGCGGAGTGCTTGATAAAACGATTGAAGTTGGTCAGCTCCTCGTTGTTGAGGGTGCTATACGCGACGAGGGTTTTTCATATCACTATATAGAGCCGTCAAGAATAATTTATTCTCAACCCGATATAAGAAAATCCATTTGCGCATATCTTGAAGAAAATAACGTTCCATACACGCAGGGGCTGACGTGGACGACGGATGCCATTTGCCGTGAAACGCGCGAGCGAGTTGCGGCACGCAGAGAAGAAGGGGCAAGAATTGTTGAAATGGAACAGGCGGGCTGCCTTGCCGTTGCGCAGTTTCGCGGGATAAAATACGGCGGAATAATTTACGCAGGCGATGACGTTTCTGGTGACGATTGGGATCAAAGAAGCTGGAGAAGTCGAAAGGGTATAAGATATTCGCTTGTTGAAATAAGTAAAGAATTAGTACAAATTATTTAATTTAAAGGAGAAAAAACTATGAGTTGTTTATTTTGCAGAATAATTAACGGAGAAATCCCATCAAAGAAGGCATTTGAAAATGAGAATATTTACGCGTTTTATGACATCGCGCCCCAAGCCCCCGTGCATATTTTGGTAATTCCCAAAATGCACATTGAAAGCGTTGACGGAATAACGTCCGAAAACAGCAGGATCGTTGCGGAAATTTTTGAAAATGTTCCCAAGATCGCAAAGGAAGCGGGAATTGAAAACGGCTACCGCGTTATCTCAAACTGCGGTGACGATGCCTGTCAAAGCGTTCATCATTTGCACTTCCACATTCTCGGAGGAGCGCAGCTTTCCGATAAAATGGCATAAATTGTTAAAAACATATTGCAAAAATTAAAAATGTATGTTAAAATCAAATTGAGATGAAAAACATCTAATATAAAGAAAGGAAAAACACTATGAAAAAATTATTATCACTCACACTCGTGGCACTCGTGCTGCTCTCGTCCCTCGTTTCCTGCGATATGGAAACCGCAAAGGGCTATCTCGTTAACTTCCTTGAACAGTTTACAACAACTGCTGAAACACAAAAGGAAATCAGAACAACTATTACCGAGGAAGAATGGAATGCAACATTCAAATCCACTAATTTCACCATTACTGTGACTGCCGGAGATGAAGGCGGCCGTATTGCGGTTACTGATTCCGCTATTATTTATGAAGTAAACACAGGTGAGATTTCAATGGGCATCTTTGTTGATGTTGCAAATGAATGCTTGCTTTCCGAAACCAAAGCAGGTTGGTTGGCTTATTATATGGAAGGCCTTTCCGCAGAGCTTGGGGAAATGGGCGGCATTACGTTGGAAATGATTGGATTGTCACCCGATGAGAGCTCATTTGCTGAGCTTGTGTATAATGAAGAAACAAAGGCATACACAATAAGCTACGAGGGTTCATCCGGCGAATTCTTCTTTGAAGACGGCTTGCTTTCTAAAGGTACTATTAGTGTAGGTGAAGGCGAATATGCTCAAACTTACGAAATAGCAAACGTTGGCACAACCGTTATCGAAATTCCTGAATATACCATCACAAATGACGGTAAGGTTGACCCCAGCAATGCACCTGCAGACGTTAGAACAACGGTTACTGACGAGGAGCTTGCAGCTCATCTTGAAATGAGAAACTTCACAATCAATGCGGGCACTATGGAATATTATCTCGGTATTGACGCAAGCTTGAAGGTTGCTGATACTGCTGCTGAGTTGTCTGTAAAATATATGTATGAAGCAATGCAGCAATACGTTGCGCTTGTTGACGGTAAGTTTTACTCCATCGAAGAATACGGCGATGGTTATCTTGCAACAGATATGGACGCAACGATGGATCAATTGAATGAAGCTATCGAATTTGCAAGAGAATATATGAGCACCGAATACCTCACCTATGACGAAGAGGGAAGATACTATAAGCTTGAAGTGGAAAATGATGGAGAATTCGCTGAATTATATCTCTATTTTGAGAACGGTCAGGTTGTAAAAGGTGTTTATATGATGGATGGAGTGGAAATTATTATGGTTTTGGCTGATGTTGGAACAACAACAGTTACACTTCCCGAATTTGAGATTAACGATTACCCTGTAATGGTTGACTAATTAAAAAACAAACAAATTCCCACGGCAGTGCCGTGGGAGTTTTTTGTATATTGATGAAAAAATATCAATTATACTATTGCAAAACCCCTAAATTTGTGATAGAATTTCTTCAAGATGAATTGCATCTAAAACTTTTTAGGAAAGGGAAAACACTATGAAAAAATTATTATCACTCACACTTGTAACGTTTATGTTACTCGCATCACTCACTTCCTGTAATTTGGAAACAGCAAAGGGATACCTTGTTAATCTCCTTGAAAGGTTCACAACCACCGCAGAGCCCCAAAAGGTTATCAGAACAACTATTACAGAGGAAGAATATATGAATGCCCTTAAGGTGAATAACTTTACAATTAGAGAAATGCTTGGAGCGGGATCGTCTTCTTGCTATGTAATTGACGGCTCAAAATTCAGTTATCAAGTGTATTATGGTGAAATTTCAATGAGTGTTTCTTGCGATTTGGAAAAACGCATTGTTGTTTCGAATACTTCAGTGGGTAATCTTGCGTACTTTGATGAAAATATTCCAATAGAAAGTGATTTGACTTTGGAAACTATGGGACTTATCGATATGTATGCATATGATACACTCGTATATAATGAAGAAACAAAATCATATACCTATACTGATGAGAGCGAGACCATTGAATTGTTCTTTGAAGATGGCGCACTTTCTAAAGTGGTTTTGATGTATAATGGTAATTTGGAGTGTGAAGTTTATGATATCGGAACATCAGTTGTTGATATTTCTGAATATACTGTCATTAATGATGGCAAGGTTGATCCAAGCAATGCACCTGCAGACGTTAGAACAACGGTTACTAACGAGGAGCTTGCAGCTTATCTATCTCTAAGAAATTTCACTATTAATGCAGTTACTCTTCAATACGGACTATATGCGGTTGAAGCTTCGTTGAAGGCTGCTGATACGGATCTCGAATTGACACTTAATTCGATAATTGAATTAGAGAAACAGTATATCACTGTTGTTGACGTAGAGTTCTTTTCACTTGAAAGACTTGGTGACGGATACAGAGCAACTCCAATTGGAGCCACAATGGAAGACCTTGAAAACGCAATCGAAACCGCAAAGGAATATATGAGCACTGAATACCTCACATATAATGAAGAGGGAAGATATTATACGCTTGAAATTGAGGGTGAAACGTTCCATCTCTTCTTTGAAAACGGACAAATTGTCAAAGCGGTCTACATAATGGAAGAGGGAGAAACGAAGAATGAGGTTATCATTGTGGTTTCTGATGTCGGCACAACAGAGGTAGTGCTTCCCGAATATACTGTTGAGGAAGAGAATTCAGGAACCGTTATTCCTCCAACATATGAGGGCGTTGTTACCGAGGAGCAGTGGAACGAGCAAACAAACGCTATTAACTATACGGTGGAATCCTCAGTTGAACGCTTTAAAATCTCTACGGGTGAGTCGCTCGGTGTATATTCCACATACGTTAAAGGAGCAGAAAACGGCTACGATGAGCCCGGTCATAATTATCCATACCGCGCATATTTAGAAGACGGTGTTTACAATATTACCTATAACGAAGAAACCGCAAGATATGAGGCGAGAAAAACCAATTATACTGTTGAGGATTTCAGTATTAGTTCTCAAACAGTTGAGGTTAAGCTTAATTATTCCGACTTTACATACAACGAATATCAAGGCAGATATGAGGGCGTCGTAGCAGCTGACGGTCTTGAATATCAAATGTATTTGTATTTCAATAACGGAGAGCTTGAAAAAATTGGAATGCTTGCATATTATGAAGAGTATGATATGAGATTAGTAGGAGAAATATTAGTTTCAAACGTTGGCACAACTGTTGTTGAGCTTCCCGAATACGTAATCGTTGAATAATAATTATAAAAAATCCCACGGCACCGCCGTGGGATAATTTTTTTAGTGTTAAAACTTTTCTTCTCTCAAAATAACGAATTCAAGTGCGATAACAAGTGCCAAGCAGAGAACACCCGAAAGGAGTGAAATCCTGCCAAATTCCATACCGCCGATGATGCCGATAAAGCCGAGAAGTGCAACGAATGCGAATACCGCTTTTGATGCCACGATAAATCTTGCGCTGCTGAAAAAATCGAGAATCATATCAATAAATGAAAGGCATTTATCCGCAAATTCAACGTGCGCGGGACGCTTGCGAACGAAGGGACGGCAAGTTCCTTTTTTGGAATTTCCGTTATCAAATGTGATGTTATTTCTTCCTGTTTTGTATGTATATGTTACGTTCATAAATGTACCTCTTTTCTGGTTTTGGAATTGATGTGACCTTATATTACCACATTTGACACCGCTTGTCAATAGGTTTTTTCAAAATTTGGAAAAATATTTTAAAAATTTTCAAAAGGTACTTTACAAAAGGAAAAATGTGTGCTATAATAATTCCACAATAGGAAAGAACTCGAAAATTGAAAGGGGTTTGCTTATGGATTATATTGATAGAATAAAGCAGCTTAAAAGCGAAAAAAAGATAACTAACGATGCGCTCTCGGAGATGACGGGAATTCCGCTTGGAACTCTTTCGAAAATTCTTGCTGGAATAAGCGATAGCCCAAAGCTTGCAAATATTGTTGCGATTTGCGATGCGCTTGATACTTCCCTTGAATACGTTGTTAACGGTGTGCCCGAGAATACGAATAACTTCACTCTCGATAGAGGTGAGATGCGCCTTATTGAAAATTATCGCGCCCTCGATACGCACGGCAAGGAGCTTGTTACTCTCGTTCTTGATAAGGAAAAGGAAAGAGTTGCGCGCGCACCCTATCAGGATAATACTGTTGATATTAAGGAAAAATCTCCAAAGATTTTACCGTCCATTACTGCTCCCGCTCAAAGAATTTCCGCGCGCGAGCTTGCGCAAAGCAGAGGACTTGGAAAGCGTCCCGTTGCGCTCTTTGATATGCCCGTTTCCGCAGGCGTTGGCCTGTTTGTTGACTCACCCGCGAGTGAGGAAATTATGATTCCCGATAACGAAAGAACGCGCGAAGCAGATTTCGCGCTCCGCATCAGCGGTAACAGTATGGAGCCCAAATATCGCGATGGCGACGTGCTTCTCGTTTCCAATTCAGACTACGTTGAGGTTGGCGAGCTTGGTATTTTCATTCTTGACGGTAACGGATATTTCAAAATCTACGGCGGTGACCGTCTTATCTCGATGAATAATATGTACGGTGACATCTTGCTCAAGGATTTTGAAAACGTTAGCTGCGTCGGTCGAGTAATCGGTAAATTGAAAAGAAAATAACAAAAAAGTCGAAAAAAGGCGCAATTCACTTGAATTTGCGCCTTTTTTGTGTTATGATGTAATAGTATTCATATTTTGATTTATCGGGGAGTTAAAGTTAGTTTAAGTAAGGAATTTTTCGTTCTTTTTGAAAAAAGTGACATCCCTTTTCTTTGTAACTATTCGATAAATCTACAATTTGTTTATAGATAGGAGAAAATATATGAAAATAGTATTTTTAGATGCGCTTGCTTTGGGCGGAGATATTGACCTTTCAAATTTTAGTGAGCTTGGAGAGGTTGAAATTTACGCTTCAAGCACAAATGACGAAATAAAAGAGCGAACTGCCGATTGCGACGTTGTTATAACCAACAAATTAAAATTAAATGAGAACACACTCGCAAACGCAAAGAATTTAAAGCTCATCTGTGTAACCGCAACGGGCTTTGACAATATCGACATTGAATATGCAAAAGCGCGTGGAATAGGTGTTTGCAACGTGGTTGGCTATTCAACGAATAACGTTGCGCAGATAACGGTTGGATTTGTGCTTCAGTTGATTAACCGAAGCAAAGAATATCAAAAAAGTGTATCAAGCGGCTACTATAGTGAATGCGGAGTTGCAAATATTCTTGCTCCCACATACCGCGAAATCAACGGGCTGAAATGGGGAATTGTCGGCTTTGGCAATATCGGTCGCTCCGTTGGAAGAGTGGCGAAAGCGCTCGGATGCGAGGTGCTTGTGAATAAAAGGGAAGCAATATCCGAATATAAATGCGTTGATATTGACACGATATGCCGTGAATGTGATATAATCACTCTCCACACACCGCTCAACGAGGGCACGCGCGGACTTATAAACGAGGAAAGAATTTCAAAAATGCGTGACGGAGTAATTCTCGTCAACGTGGCTCGCGGCGCGGTAACTGATGAGCGCGCGGTTGCGGATGCCGTAAAATCCGAAAAAATAGGCGGTTTTGCCTGCGACGTTTACTCGGTTGAGCCGTTCGGCATAAGTCACCCTTTTTATGAAATAAAGGATATGGATAACGTGATCCTCACACCCCATATAGCTTGGGGCTCGATTGACGCAAGAGTGCGCCTCTTGGCTGAGGTCAAGGAGAATATCAAATCATATTTTAGCGGCGAAATAAGAAACAGAATAGATAGATAAAAAAATCGGGAGGACGCGCCTCCCGATTTTTTATCTTATTTTACTTTATTGTATTGGAAAAGACCAATCTTGATGTACTTAACACCGTTTTCCTCGCCCTTTGAGAAGGAGTAGCTTTCGGTTTCGTCACCGAAGGTTAATTTGATAACCAATTCACCCTCATTTTCTTCGCTGTCAACGATTTTATAAGTGCCTTCTTCCGTCTTAGCAAAGCCGGCGATTTCCATCGTTCTGATAACCTTGTTGCCCTTGAATTCATACGTTGTCAAATTTCCCTCGTATTTTCCGCTGAGCATCTTTGAGCAAGCAACGATTGTGAGTGCAAGTATTGCAACAACCATAACTACTGCTGCAATTTTAAGTGCTTTCTTCATAAATTGTCTCCTTAATATTGATATTTGTAAGCAAACTTACTATGGTAATTATATCAAAAATGAGAAATTATGTCAATATATTTTCGATTATTTTTTAAATTTTATCAATAATGATAATTATTACTACTTAAATTTGTTTATTTTGAATAAAAATTTCTGTGAAAACTTTATAGACAAAACAATTATTATATGATATAATATAATGTCAAGGTGTAATTTGGCAATTAGTGTTAATAATTACTTAATATATAATCAATCAGAGAGGAGCAAAAATGCTTGAATTAAAAAATGTGTCATACGTCGTTAAGGATGAAAACGGCGCAGACAAAGAAATATTGAAAGACATCAATTTAAAAATAGACGAGCGATTCGTTGCAATTACCGGGCCTAACGGTGGCGGAAAATCAACGCTTGCAAAAATAATAGCGGGTATTTATCAACCCACGAGCGGTCAAATTCTCTTTGACGGTGAGAATATAACGAATATGTCCATTACCGATAGAGCAAAAAAGGGAATCAGCTTTGCATTCCAACAGCCAGTTCGCTTTAAAGGTCTCACCGTTAAGGATCTTATCACGCTTGCGGCAGGAAAATCCATTAGTGTTGCAGAGGCGTGCAGCTATCTTTCGGAGGTTGGTCTTTGCGCAAGAGATTATATCAACCGCGAGGTTAATGCGTCACTTTCGGGTGGTGAGCTTAAAAGAATTGAAATCGCGCTCATTATTGCGCGCTCAACAAAGCTCTCTGTATTTGACGAGCCCGAGGCGGGCATCGACCTTTGGAGCTTCAACAATCTTATCAAGGTGTTTGAAAGAATGCACGAAAAAACGCAAGGCTCTATTCTCATCATATCTCACCAAGAAAGAATTTTAAATATCGCAGACAGAATTATAGTTATTGCCGACGGTGAAATTCGCGAGAGTGGAACTAAGGACGAGATTATGCCTTCCGTTCTCGGCTCGGGTGCGCCCTGCTCGGTGCTTACTGACAATATATAAGGAGGCAGCTATGGATCAGATCAAGAAGAATTTACTTATGCAGGTAGCCGACCTTCACACAGTTCCCGAAGGAGCGTATAATATTCGCGAAAACGGCACAGGGGCAGGCAGAAAAACAACTGCAAATATAGATATTGTTACAAAAGAGGACAAGCCCGGAATTGATATTATCATTAAGCCGTACACTAAAAACGAAAGCGTGCATATTCCCGTTATCATAAGTGAGAGCGGCCTTAAGGATATGGTTTATAATGATTTCTATATCGGAGAGGGCGCGGACGTTACTATTATCGCAGGCTGTGGAATTCACAACTGCGGTGATCAGGATTCTGCCCACGACGGAATTCACGCCTTCCACGTTGGTAAGGACGCGCGCGTTCGCTACGTTGAGCGTCACTATGGCGAGGAAGAGGGAACGGGTGAAAATATTATGAACCCCACAACAATTATCGAAATTGACGAGGGCGGCTATCTCGAAATGGAAACCACGCAGATTAAGGGCATTGACTCAACGATAAGAAACACGAGTGCCGTTGTCGGCAAGGGAGCAACTCTTATTGTTAAGGAAAAGATTATGACGCACGGACGTCAGCACGCAGAAACCGTGTTCAACGTTGACCTCAACGGTGAGGGCTCAAGCACTAACGTAATTTCACGTTCCGTTGCAAAGGATAATTCAACGCAAACGTTTTTGTCAAAAATCAACGGAAATAACGAGTGCTACGGTCACACGGAGTGCGATGCTATCATTATGGATAACGCGAGTGTTCGCGCCATACCCGAAATTACTGCAAACGATATTAATGCCTCGCTCATTCACGAGGCGGCAATCGGTAAAATTGCAGGTGAGCAGTTGATTAAGCTGATGACCCTTGGTCTTACCGAGCAGGAAGCAGAGGAGCAGATAGTTAACGGATTCTTAAAATAACATTATGGTGGGCGATTATAAATCGCCCACATTCATCAAAATAGAAAGGTGATGTTTAACATGTCAAAGCTTATTGGAAATGCAATAGTAGGGCAAAGCGGAGGACCAACCGCCGCAATAAACGCAACCCTTGCGGGCGTAATTCGCGGAGTGCTTGAAAACGCGCACGGTGGTAGCATAAAAACCCTTTACGGAATGAGAAACGGTGTTGAGGGACTTCTTAAAGAAAACATCGTAAATCTTTCTGAATTTTTCTCCGATATGGACAATATTTCCATTCTTGAGCAAACTCCTGCGGCGGCTCTCGGCTCTTGCAGAAAGAAGCTTCCCAAAATAGACGAGGGCAGAGAAACCTATGAAAAATTGATTGAAATTTTCCAAAAATACGATATTAGATATTTCTTCTATATTGGCGGAAATGATTCGATGGATACCGTTGCAAAGCTTTCTGAATACACCAAAGAATGCGACTATGAAATGAGAGTTATCGGTGTGCCTAAAACCATAGATAATGACCTCGTTGGCACTGACCATACACCGGGCTTTGCCTCTGCTGCAAAGTATATTGCAACAACGATGACGGAGATTATCCGAGATTGTGCGGTTTATACTACAAAAGCGGTAACGGTTGTTGAAATTATGGGGCGCGACGCGGGTTGGCTCACAGCTTCCGCTGGTATTCCTAAAGCATTTGGCGGTGAGGTTCCAGACCTTATTTATCTTCCCGAGAGAGCTTTTAATAAGGATGAATTTTTCGCGGATTTAAAGGTAATTCTTGAAGTTAAGCCCAACGTTGTTGTTGCGGTTAGCGAGGGCATAAGATTTGCCGACGGCACTTACGTTTGCGAGGGTTTTGGCATTGCCTCAACCGACGTTTTCGGTCATAAACAGCTTTCGGGCACGGCCAAAGCGCTTGAGGTAGCAATCAAGAATGAATTCGGATGCAAGGTGCGTTCCATTGAACTTAATCTTCCTCAAAGATGTGCTTCTCATATTGCCTCTAAAACTGATATTGAGGAGTCCGTTCTCGTTGGTAAGGCCGCAGTTAAAGCGGCAAGCGAGGGGGTAACCCGTCAGATGATGACGATTGAGAGAGTTAGTACAAATCCCTATAAAGTGGATGTTTCTCACCGTGACGTGAGTGAAATTGCGAATAAGGTTAAGCACGTATCCGATGAATTTATAAACGAGCGAGGAAATTCCGTAACCGACGAGTGCGCGCGTTACCTTTTGCCGCTTATTCAAGGTGAGCTTGACGTGAAATACGAAAACGGAATTCCGAAGCATGTTATTATATAATGGACAGAGAAAGCATAAGAAAAGAATTAAGGTGTACCATACACCCTCTTAATTCATTGAAAACCTATAAATATACTGTGATTTGCTCGAATTTCAAGGGAAAATGGATACTTTCAAGGCATAAAGATCGCAACACTTGGGAAACACAGGGCGGGCATATTGAAGAAGGCGAAACACCGCTTGAGGCGGCAAAACGAGAGCTGTTTGAAGAAAGCGGAATCGTTGACGCCGACGTTTATCCTGTTTGTGATTATAATGGATATAATTCTACAAGTAATGCAAACGGAATGGTGTTCTTGGCGATAGTTCATTCGTTGGGAGAATTACCCGAAAGCGAAATGAAGGAAATTACGCTTTTTGAAACCTTGCCCGATGAACTTACGTATCCATTGACCTCTCCCGTGCTTTACGCGGAAGCTGGGAAGCTTTTGGCAAAAAAGCAAAGGGGAAGAAAACAATCCGAAATAAACCCCTTTGAAAATAGTGATAGCAATAAAAGATATTATACTTATGACTATTTTTTA
Organism: Clostridia bacterium; assembly: GCA_017504245.1. GTDB lineage: Bacteria > Bacillota > Clostridia > Oscillospirales > CAG-272 > RGIG4608. The sequence continues at coordinate 24,739 of JAFVRQ010000076.1, forward strand.
AAGAAAACTTACGGTGGCAAATGCGCAAAAATACCGCTTGATGCGGGCTTTTCCTGTCCGAATATGGACGGAAAATGCGGTGTTGGTGGGTGCATTTACTGTTCCTCGCGCGGTAGCGGAGATTTTGCCGAAAGTTCTGCTTTGCCAATAGCGGAGCAATACGAAATAACAAGGCAAAAGCTCTCTAAAAAATGGAGCACGGAGCGTTGTATTCCTTATTTTCAGGCGCGCACGAATACCTATGCGCCGCTTGACAAAATAAAGGAAAAATTTGAGGCAGCTCTTGGTTGCGACGGGGTGGTTGCAATGAATGTTGCAACGCGCGCGGATTGCTTGCCTGACGAGGTTTTGGAGTATCTTGCGGAGCTTGGAAATCGAGTGGATTTAACGGTTGAGCTTGGGCTCCAGACGGTTCACGATGAGGTGGCGGAGATAATAAATCGGGGGCATAATTATGCTCAGTTTGTAGAAGGATATGAAAAATTGCGTAAAGCAAATCCTGAAATCAGAATTTGCGTGCACATCATTTTCGGACTTCCAAACGAAACCGATGAGATGATGCTCGAAACTGCCAAGGTGGTGGGAAAGCTCCGTCCTGATATGGTGAAAATCCATCTTTTGCACGTGATTAAGGATACAACTCTTGCAAAATGGTACGAAAGTGGGGATTATACTCCTCTTGAAAGAGAACGATATATTGAGCTTGTTGCTACAGCTTTGCAGTATTTTCACAAGGATACGGTCATCGCGCGCCTTACGGGTGATGGCGTTGCAGAGGATTTGCTTGCGCCCGATTGGTCACGCAAAAAGACCACCATTATCAATGATATTGACAAATTTCTCTTTGAAAATGATATGTGGCAGGGGAAAGAATTTGAATAATTTTATCGAAAAAGGCAGAGATTTTTCTGCCTTTTTATATTGCTAAATTGTTTAAAAAATGTGAACGAGTGTTAACGAATTATTAATAAAGTATGAATTGGTGATTTTGCACGAATTTATGGTGCTTTTTTGGTAAAATTGTTGAAAAAATGGGCGCGGCGGGGAAATGAATTGACAAAAAATGAAATTGGTGGTAAAATTGAATTGGTATGTGCCGACGGGCTGAAACGTGAAATTGAAAGGAGCGTTATGAAAAAGAAATTACTTATTGCGGTTTTAGTTTTGGCGTGCATCTTGATGCTGACATCATGTATTGGAGGCGGTAAGACAACTATAACAACGACAACACAAGCTCCACCCATTCACAAACACGTAGTGGTGATTGATGAAGCGGTGAAACCTACCTGCACGTCAACCGGATTGACTGAAGGAAAGCACTGCTCTGAGTGCGGAGAAATTTTGGTTGAGCAAACGGAAATACCGACAAAGCCGCATAGCGAGGAAATTATCCCTGCGATTGAATCAAGCTGCACCGAAAAAGGATTGACAGAGGGTAAAAAGTGTTCTGATTGCGATAAAATTCTCGTAGCACAGCAAACGGCACCTCTCAAAGCACATACTGAAAAAATAATTTCTGCTGTTGAAGCTACTTGTACTAAAAAGGGGTTAACCGAAGGCAAGGAATGTTCCGTTTGTGGTGAGGTGCTTGTTAAACAGCAGAGTATTTCTTTAAAATCTCACACGGAAGAGATACTTCCCGCGGTTAGTGCAACTTGTTCTAAAACAGGTCTTACAGAAGGTAAAAAATGTTCTGTGTGCGGAAAGATCACTGTTGCTCAGCAGGTTGAACCTTTGAAAGAGCATACGCAGGTGACGGATGAGGCGATTTCAGCTACTTGCACAAGCACGGGACTTACAGAGGGTAAGCACTGCTTGATTTGTAATGAAGTTATTGTGTCGCAAAGTGTTGTTCCGATGCTTGATCATACGTATGATAACAAATACGATAAGAATTGTAATATTTGCGGATTTGTTCGAGAAATAGACTGCGATCACGCAAAAATGGTAGTTTCCGTAAAGGGATATGATGCTACTTGTACAACCGAGGGACTTACTAACGGTACAAAGTGTAGCGGTTGTGGGGCAGTTCTTAAAGCACAAACTATCATTGTACCGAAAGGTCATACTGTAGTAATAGATAGTGCTGTAGAGCCAACCTGCACAAGCACTGGACTTACCGTAGGAAAACATTGTTCTGCTTGTAACGAGGTAATTGTTGCGCAGACGGTTGTTCCAATTAAGGTACATACGGAGGTGGTGGATAAAGCGATACAATCAACTTGTACGAGCACGGGATTAACAGAAGGCAAGCACTGCTCGGTTTGTAATTCAGTGCTTGTAGAACAAACTGTTGTACCGTTGAAGCCCCATACTGAAGTGATAGATAAAGCGGTAGCTCCTACTTGTTCAAGTACGGGACTTACCGAGGGCAAACATTGTTCGGTTTGCAATAAGATTTTAGTCGAGCAATCTATTATTAATACGTTGCCTCATAATTATTCGAGTCATATTACTACAGAACCAAGTTGCGAGGCGCAAGGTTATGAAACGCATACTTGTTATTGCGGAGCATTTTATCGTGATGCGTACGTTGATGCTTTAGGACATGACTTTGACGAGTGGTATATGTATAGAGATGAAACCACATCATTAAGTGGAGAGGGCAGGCGTGATTGCTTGCGTAATAATTGCGGTAAGATTGACGTTCATATATTTGTTGACGATAATGAAATATCTCGGAATTTTAGTGTTTCATCCAATGCTGAAACTAATACTTGTATTGTACAATTAAGTATCTCTTGTAATGAAGAAATAATTTTCGTGCCATATAATATTAACGGTTGTGAGGTTGTGGAAATTAGAGGATTCAATAATTTTTCGTTGTTGAGAAAGGTAATTCTTCCTGATACGGTAAGAACTATTCGCGATAATTCATTTAAAAATTGTACCTCGCTAACCTATGTATCTATACCCGATTCAATAGAATATATTGGCTTCAATTCATTTGAGGGAAGCAATTTACTTCAATTCAATGAGTATGATAACGCTTATTATCTTGGAAACCGGAACAATCCATACGTTGCGTTAATGAAAGCAAAGAACACGAATATATCAAGCTGCGAAATTAATCCAAACACAAAAATCATAGGTAGTAATGCATTCAGAGAATGCAGAGCACTTACAGATATTGATATTCCGGATTTGGTTAAAATAATTTCATTTGGTGCCTTTTATGAATGCGCTTCTCTTGAAACTCTTGTAATGGGACATTCTGTTGAAACTATTTGTGGGGACGCGTTCTATCTTTGCAACAATCTTAAAAGTGTAACCCTTGGAAAATCTCTTCAATTCGTTGATGGTGGTGCATTTGCCGAAAATTATGCAATGCAAAATGTTTATTACGAGGGTGATCTTGAAGAATGGTTGATGATTGATTTTGATAATGAACGCTCAAATCCTATGTACTTGGGCGCAAACCTCTATATCGGAGGGGAGATTGTAACTGATTTGATTATACCAAGTTCTATTACAAGTATAGGTGAATATGTTTTTCGAGGTTGTATTTCGCTTGTGAGTGTAACTATTCCTGAAAGTGTGGTTAGTATTGGTGATGGGGCGTTCTCCTCGTGTTCTTCCCTTATTGAAGTATGTAACAAGTCTGCAATAAATATCTCTGAGGGTTCAAGCGATAATGGAAAAATTGGATATAATGCCAAAAGTATTATTACCAATGAACCTGACTCTTGTATCAAACACATTGGTGATTATCTGTTCTATGATGATGGAACTGAGGTTTATCTTGTTAAATACACGGGAACGGATGGCGAAATAACATTACCTCAATATGAAGGAAAGCAATATAAAATTTACACCTCCGCTTTTAAAGGCAATACTTTAATAACAAGTGTTGTTATGCCCTATGTGATAACATATATCGGCAATAGTGCTTTTGAAAAATGCGGTTTATTAGTCAATATTTCTATGTCCAATTCTATAAAAGAATTAGGAAGTTTGGCTTTTTCCGACTGTGATTCATTAGTGAGTGTAATTATGCCCGATTCCGTAACAAAAATAGGTGATTCGGTGTTTGCAAATTGTGATTCTCTGAAAAGTGTTGTTTTATCTAATTCACTTGAAAATATTTATAGTTATACGTTTTCCGGTTGTGTTTCGCTTGAAAATGTGGTAATTCCCGATTCTGTTCGGATAATTGCTAATTCAGCTTTTGCATTTTGCACTTCACTTGAATCTATAGTTATTCCGGATTCTGCAACGACTATTTTGGATAGTGCGTTTTACGGTTGCACATCTCTTGCGAATGTGGTTCTCTCTAAAAATATAGGGAAAATAGAGATGTATGCATTTTATGATTGCTCTTCCTTGGAAAATATAGTAATACCCAAGTCGATAAAGTCATTGGGTTACCAAGTGTTTAAGGGATGCTCGAATCTTACGTTTGTTCGCTATGAGGGTACGATGACAGAATGGAAATCGGTTAGCAAGGCATACGGATGGAATTCCTATATGATTGCAACGGAAATTGTGTGCTCCGATGGAAGTGTTTCAGTAAAATAATCAATCCATAACTAAAGGGCAGGGGCAACTCTGCCTTTTTATATTATTAAATTGTTTCAAAAATATGAACGAGTGTTAACAAATTGTTAATAAAGTATGAATTGGTGATTTTGCATGAATTTGGGGTGCTTTTTTGGTAAAATTGTTGAAAAAACGGGTGCGGCGATGAAATGAATTGACAAAAAATGAAATTGGTGGTAAAATTGAATTGATATGTGCCGACGGGCTGAAACGTGGAAGGAAAGGGCTATGAAAAGGTTATTAGCATTTTTAGTTATTGTTTTGTGCTTGATGATGATTTTTACGTCTTGCACGAGGAAAAAGAATCAGCAGGTGCATGCGCCTGAGGTTGTGAGGGTGGTTGCGCCGAGTTGCGTTTCCGTGGGATACACGGAATACAAGTGCAAGCACTGTGGTGACGGCACTTGGATTGACGACGTTGTGTTTGCTACGGGTCACATTTGGGGTGACGGCGTTGCTATCGATAAAGAGGATTGCACAACGCGTGGAATTTATGAGAGCAAGTGCTTGGCTTGCGATGAAGTAAATCGCTATACTGTTAATGCAATCGGGCACTCCTATGCTGAAATTTCGCAGGACGGTGAAACCGTTGCATACGAATGCTCACTTTGCGCTGACGTAGTTAACATTGCAAGTGACGAGAGAATTGAAGATTACATTGCTGCCACCGAATTATTTGACGTTGAAACAAGCTTTGTCTTTAACGTTATTTCAAGCGAGGGCGAGGCATATATCAGAGAAAATCTCAAGCTTTTGGACGCATATTTCAACGGCTCGGAATATGAAAACGATTCGGACGCGCTCGTTGGATATGATTTGAGAAGCAACGGAAATAATTCTTACACGGTTGTTGCAAATACGGGCTATTTATACGACAATACATATATTGCAAAGCTTTCGGGTGACGTTACGTTTGAGGAATATCGCGGACGCGAGCTTTTGTTCACGGTTTTGGACGATCCCAACCACGAAAACGAGGTTGAGTACAAGGAAGGCGTAGTATTCCTCAGTGCGCTTCAAGAAGCGAATGGCGGATATTATCCTTATCAGGTTAATTCCTCGGAGGACGGCGGCTCTCTTTACCTTGTTGTTAACAAGATAGACGGTATTTCAAAGGGTCAGATCCTTTGCATTGGTGAGGTTGGCTCTCTTGCGGAGATTAGCTACGATACGGAGTGTTATTTCGGTATCGTTGACGGATTTTATCCTCTCGATAACGGCAAGTGGATGGTTACACTTGCAGAGCCCGAGCTTCAAACGATTTTTAATGAATTTGATATTGCATTTAACGAGGATATTGATCTTTCGAATGCAAACGTTGATATTGCGGAAATTGAGGGAAAGATTATTGAGTCGCTTTATGCGAATGATGATTTTATTGAGTTCCTTTCTGCAGTTAAGGTTTCAAGCGATAAGTACGTTGAGGCAAACGGATATTATTCTCCAAACCTTTTGAATACCGAAACGTTTTTGAATAGCGTTCAGGTGACTCCAACGGTTAATTTTGACGGAAAGAAGCTCAAAACCGACGTTAGAGGTACGGTTACGCTTGACGTGAACAACGGAAATGGCGCGAAGATTGGAACGCTTTCGGTTGACTTTGATTTCTATATTGAAACTCAACTCAAGGTTGACGTAAACTATGATATTAAGACGGAGTGGAAGGGAATTAAGCTCGAAAAGTTTGACGTTGCCATTATGCAGACGGATAGCATCGGCTTTGATTTCAGAGTTTCAGTTGATTCAAAAGAAATTGGCAATAGCGGTTACGTTATTAATAAGAACACGGGTGAAGCGCACCTTGCCTGCTGCGTTGAGGTGACGAGAGCGAGTGATCCTTCTATATTCGAGAAGACATCGCAGGAGGACGCGCAATCCGCTAATTTGAAATGCTCACATTGTAAACCTGAGAACGGGGCAAGTCTTGAAAACGATTTCAATGGCTATTATATGAACACGCTTTATTGCTCCGACTGGGAAAAGGTGGCAAGTGACATTAAAAAGCTTACGTCTGTTGACAAAAAGGGAGCGAAGGTGAACGTTACGCTCGGCAGCGTTGAGATTCCCATTTGCGGTCCTGTTGCGATAAATATTGACCTTGGCTTTGCGCTTTCGTTTGACGCGCGCGCTATTATGGATTATTCGTATTCATATACGCAGAGAAGCACATACGGAATGCGACTTAACCACGGATATATGCAGCCATATTCACAGATGAGTAACGGAAGCGTTACGCAGAATGACCTTGCGGTTCTTGGCAGCGCGGAGGCGAGAGTTGGACTTAGCGTTGATACTCACGTTACGATCTCGGGCTTTGAAAAGTGGATAAACGCGGGTGTTAAGGCAGAGGTTGGAGCATATTCAGAGCTCAACGGCGTGCTTGACAGCGACAAGGATTTCCACGGCGCATATTTGGAGCTTGGCGCATACCTTGACATTGATGCTTATTACAAATTGATTAAGAAGGACGGCTCCTCCGACCTTGCGGAAATTAAGAGAGCACTCGCAAAATACGGCTATGAGAAGCTCTATTTCGCTTATGAAAAATATGAGGAGAAGCTGAACATTCTCGGCTCTTATGACATCGCGGGCAACGATCTTTTGAAGGTTATGTATTTTGACCTTGTTAATATGGTTGTGAAGACTGATGAGCTTTCTTTGAGTGAGAGAAGCAAATATCAGGTTAGTATTTCGTTTGCAGACGGAACATATTGCGAGCTTAAAAACGGTGTTATCGTTTACAAGGTGGGCGCGCCCAAGGTGTTTAACGACACTATCATTGTTACAGTTACGAGCGGCGACGATTGGAAATCTTATCGAAAGGGAAGCGCGATTTGTTACCTTGGCACCTATGAGATAGATTTTGAGTTTGACACGAATCATATGCATACCTGGAGTGAGGCGAGTTGTACAAGCGCGAAGGTTTGCTCGGGTTGTGGGTTGAAGGATGGCAACGAGCTTGGACACGATTTTGCGAATTACGTTGACGACGGAAACGCAACCTGCACTGAAAACGGCACGGAAACCGCAACTTGTTCAAGATGCTTTGCGACTGACACGAGAGTGATGCTCGGCAGCGCAACCGGCCACGATTGGGCGGAGGCGACGTGTTATACTCCGCAGACGTGTAATAACTGTGGGGCGAAGGTTGGTACGGTTAGCCATAACGAAAGTGATTGGATAATTGATGTAGAGGCGACTGAAAACGGAGAAGGAAGCAAGCACACTGAATGCACTCTTTGTGGGGAATGGATATTAACAGAGATTATAAATCCAACTGCTTCTCAAGGACTTAAGTATACACTTAACTCTGATGGAGAAGGATACTCTGTAATTGGTATGGGTACATGTGCTGATGAGATTGTTGTTATTCCAAGTGAGCATAATGGTTTGCCGGTAAAGGCAATTGCTAGGGAAGCATTCTGGGGGTGTACATCTATCAAAAGTATGAACATACCCGATTCAGTAATGAGCATAAATTATGGAGCATTCGCTTATTGCATATCACTTGAAAGTGTAGTGATAGGCGATTCAGTAACAAGTATAGGAGATTCGGCTTTTTACAATTGTGCTTCACTTACAAGTGTAACGATTCCCGACTCTGTTAAGAGTATTGGTAGTTTCGCATTCTATGATTGTTCCTTGCTCACAAATATTGCAATTCCTGACTCGGTGACGAGTATTGGTGGCTATGCATTTTATAGATGTTCATCACTTACAAATATAAATATTCCTGATGGCATCACGAGTATTGGAGGTATGACTTTTGAAGGTTGTAGTGGCCTTCAAAGCATAGTAATTCCCAATTCGGTTACCAGTATTGGTTCGTGGGCTTTTGGAGGATGCAATTCATTGACAAAGGTAGTTATTCCGGATTCTGTAACGAGTATAGAAGGTTCTGCATTTCGAAATTGTACTTCTATTGTGGAGTTTAAAATTGGCAGTGGTGTTATGAGTATTGGTGAAGGAGTATTTGCTGGTTGCAAATCTCTTATAGAGATAGATATTCCCCAATCAGTAACGAGTATTGGGAGTGAGGCATTTCATTATTGTGAATCCTTAACAAATGTAAATATTCCAGATTCTGTTATTAGTATTGGAAAACTTGCTTTTTATGGTTGTATTTCACTTACTAGTATAGAGATTCCTGATTCAGTAACGAGTATTAGTGAATGGACATTCGGTAATTGCGAATCACTTGCAAGTATTGTTATACCTGATTCAGTGACGAGTATTGGTAGCTATGCCTTCAATGGTTGCAGCTCACTTACAAGCATTACTATACCAGATTCAGTAACAAGTATTAATGAATGGACATTCGGGCATTGCTTATCCCTTACAAGTATAGAAATTCCTAATTCAGTAACAAGTATTGGTGGTTTTGCATTCAGGTTATGTATCTCTCTTACAAGTATAGAGATTCCCGATTCGGTAACGAGTATTGGTGATTATGCATTCTATGAATCCTACTCACTCACAAGCATAACGGTTCCCGACTCCGTGACGAGTATTGGTGAGGGTGCATTCGATAGTTGCTCATCGCTCAAAATTTACTGCGAAGCGGAATCACAGCCGAGTGGATGGAATAGTAAGTGGAATCCCGATAACAGACCTGTTGTTTGGGGTTACAAGCCTGAATAAAATATAATAAGCATTTAGGGGCGCTCGGATGGGCGCTCCTTTTGGCTTTTGAGTGGCTCAAATTTTGATTTATGGGGGAGTTAGTTTGAGTTAAAATGGAAAAATTCTTTTGTTCATCTACCGCGCAAGATCCTTCGGTCGCTTTGGCTCCCTCGAGGATGACGCGCGGAACCCTTGTTTGCGTTGAACCCGCGCGTCATTCTTGAGTGGAGTGCTCCGCACGGAGCGAAGAATCTTGCGCGGAGTACATACATTGAAATCTGTTTTCTATCTCCCCCATAAATCCCAATTTATCAAATAAAAGTATATTTTTGCGCTATTGCAACATACTATATTATGGAAATAAATTGAAAAGGAGTATAGTATGAATCCATTTAATGAAAAGGGGATAGCACCGGAAAAGGCGTTGCAAAACTGGAGTGAGATGTATCCCGAGTCCTACAACAAAAAGACGGTTGATCCTTACACGAAGACGCGAATTATCCTGATGAACGGCACGGAGTTTGAGGCGAATTGGTTTTCGCATCAGTTTGCGCGCCATATTGACGACAACGATTTACGCCGCGAGCTTGCCCTGACGCGCGAGGTTGAAAAGCAGCAGCAACTTAAAATTTCGCTCTTAAAGCCCGTCAACGAAACCGTGCTGGAGCACACCATCGGCTACGAGCAGCTTGCGGTTGATCTGACTGCCGAGCTTGCCAAGAGGGAAAAGGATTGCAACGTTAAAAAGGCCCTTGATTTTGCGCTTTTGGAGGATTTTGACCATCTTTACAGATACTCGGATTTGCTTGATATGACCGAGGGGACGTCGCCCGAATTCTTGGTGGGCAGATACACGGAAATTATGCCCGGCAGACCGACGATTTCGCATCACAGATTCCCCAAGGACAACGTCAGAAAGAGCATAAATTCAAAGCTTGCCGACGTGCAAACCGTGCTTGACACGATGATAATCACCGCCGCGGAGCAGCAGACGATGAATTACTATATGAACGTTACTAATTTTGCCTGCAACGATTTGGCGAGAAGGCTTTATCAGGAAATCGCGCTCGTTGAGGAGGAGCACGTTACTCATTATGAGTCGCTTATGGACCCCAATGCGACTTGGCTTGAGATGCTTCTTTGGCACGAATACTGCGAATGCTATCTCTATTGGTCCTGCTATATGACCGAAACGGACGATTACGTCAGACGGATGTGGGAATACAATCTCTATACGGAGATCGGGCATCTTCACAAGGCGTGCGAGCTTTTGCAGAAATTCGAGGGCAAGCATTGGCAACAGGTTATTCCGTGCGGTGAATTTCCCGCGCCCATCGTGTTGCACGAAAATATTGATTACGTTAGAGATGTTCTTGCCAACACCGTGCAATACACAACAGGGAAGGATAATCAGTATTTTAGGGTTGAGGAGCTTCCGAGTGATGCCGATTTCTTCCATTTTCAGAATATTACGAATTCGAGCGTGGATATCGTGCCCTCGCACAAGGTGATTGAGAATTATCTGCGCCGACACAAGCACGATTATCGCTTTGAGGTGGCGGAAAATCCAATCCCTGCCTTGCGCAATCGAAGATGCGACAACACAGACGTTGGCAGAGTGCCTTGCGCTGCTGAGTCCACGGATTTTTTCTGTAATTAATAATCAAAACCACCGATTTATCAGTCGGTGGTTTTGTGTTTGTGGGGGATAAATTGGGATTTAGCGAGTAGTTAGTGGAGTAAAAAATGGGGTCGCCTCTTTTCTTGCTTGCCTCACGGCAGACATTTGCTAACGCAAAACCGAAAAGTGAAAAAGCTCCGCAAAACTTTTATCAGTGGGCTTGTGCAGATTTGACGTAAATTTTCGATAATTTGTTTTTGAACAAATTATCGGTTTTGAAACTCCAATTCTGTCCTTATGTATAAATACAACGGTCAGTATTGAACTTTCAAAACTACGAAAACCACTATTTACATAGTGATTTTCTAAAATTTACTTTGTTAAACTATAGCCATTTTGATAGCGATGTGGCTACGCATTCATTAGCAAATCATAGATTTTCGAGCTGCCTGCCCACAGCGAGAAAATCGTTTTGTGTCAACTCGTTGACACG
>JAFVRQ010000077.1 GCA_017504245.1 Clostridia bacterium
CTATGTAAATAGTGGTTTTCGTAGTTCAGTTGATGAAATCCTTGTCGAAAATTCATTTTCGTAAAAGGATTTTAGCAAGTGAACCGATAATTTGTTCAAAAACAAATTATCGAAAATTTACGTCAAATCTGCACACACCAAACGATTAAAGTTTTTGCCAAGCTTTTTTTTAAAAAGCGTCCATTTTGCTTTAACTAACTATTCGACAAATCAAAATTTGAAATGCGCAAATAAATGCTATATTTTGCACTTTTTAGCAAAATAGGGCATCAGATTTTGCACCTATCACCCTTTATTTTCTTTTCCTTTAGGTGTATACTTAATACATCAAAGAAAGGAAAGGTGAAAAATAAATGACACTTATAATCTGTACCATAGGTTTTGTGATGGTTGTACTCGGAGTATTACTCTCTGTGGGCGTTGCAAGCGTTTTGGAGCAGTTATAATGACGTAAAAGCGTCAACAAATAAAAAAACAACAAAGAAAGGAAACTATGATTATGATGACAATCATTATGGCGGCAATTCTTGGAGCATTGTGCATTCTTTGTATTGCTCTTGCCGTGAAAAAACACAGTTCAACGGGAAAAACACCCGTATTTGCGGTAGCGTTAGCGCTTATTTTTGCGCTTGTGCTTATAGTTGTACCGTTCAGCATTCACATCGTTAACACGGGTGAGGTAGCGGTTGTTAAGCAGATGGGAGAGGCGAAGGATGTAAAAACTGCAGGTATGCATTTTGACCTTTGGCTCATAACACAGTACGATTACTACGACTCAAAGGTTCAAAACGTTGAGATCAAGACCTCTGCATACTCCTCGGATGCACAGACGATGGAGATTGCAATGACACTTCAATATCAGATTTCAACCGAGAATGCCATTGATATTGCGAAGCAATACGGCTCACTTGATGCGCTTCAAAACAGAATAGAGGCGATTGCAGTTGAAAAAACCAAGTCAGTTTTGTCCTCGTATAAGGCGATGGACATCATTTCCGACCGTGCTTCTATGTCCCCGAAGGTTGAAGAGGTTATAATCAACGCGATTACAGACGAATACTTTGTTAACGTTTCAACGGTAGTTCTTACCAATATTGATTTTTCAACGGCATTTGAAAAGGCGGTTGAGGAGAAGATGATTGCCGAGCAGAAGAAGCTCCAGGCAGAATATGAGAACGAAATGAAGGTAGCGGCGGCAGAAGCAGAGGCTCAGGCGGCAATTCAGAAGGCGGAGGGTGAAGCTAAGGCGAAGCTTATCGCAGCAGAGGCAGAGCGTGACGCACAGGTTGAGCTTTCACGCGCAGAAGCACTTTCAATTCAGCTCAAATCCGTAGAAATCGCGCGTGCGCTTGGCTTTAAGGTTACGGAGAACGAAACCTTTGACGAGGACGGAATTGCGGTTGTTGAATACGTGATCGACTTCACGGATAAATCCGCGGACGAAATTGCGCTCATCACCGATTATCTCAAATACATAGAATATCTTGCTAAATGGGACGGCAAGCTCCCCACGGTTATGTCGGGCGACGGAGCAAGCATTATGATTCCCGTTGAGCCTTAAACGAAAAGACGAAGGGTCTGTCTCATTTAGAGCAGAGCAAAAGCCACTGAAATAAAAATATGAAAAATGCACGATTTTTAGTGTGCAAATTTCTCATAAAGTTGAAAACCGCCGACAAAATCGGCGGTTTTCTTCATTTTTATGTGGCTTTTTAGCCGCGACTTCGTGTTTCTTGCGTACTTTTGTATGCCGACGAGAACGATTCACGGCTTCTGCATCTAACTGAGATAGCCCCTTGAAATTTTTATCAAAATTATCTCTGAACTCGTCCCGAGCCGTCGCCGCCTGCGAGCTTTTCAACCTCAGATACTGAAACGCGGTTGTAGTCACCCTCAACGGAATGCTTGAGAGCGGAAGCCGCAACAGCGAATTCAATTGCGCTCTGCGTGTCCTTGCCGGAAAGGAGAGCGTAGATAAGACCGCCGCCAAAGGAGTCGCCGCCGCCAACACGGTCAACGATGTGAAGGTGATAGGACTTTGAGAAGCAGTAATTTTCACCGTCATAGAGCATACCTGCCCAATCGTTGTCACTTGCGGAAATGGACGTACGGAGCGTAATAGCAACCTTTTCAAAGCCAAATTTGTCAGCGAGCTGCTTAGCAACACTCTTGTAGCCCTCGTGATTGAGCTTACCGCCGTAAATGTCCGTGCCCTCTGCCTCAATACCGAAAACATCCTTTGCATCCTCCTCGTTGGAGATGCAAACGTCAACGTATTGGCAAAGCTCCGTCATAGCTTCTCTTGCCTCTGCTCTTGTCCAAAGCTTGCCGCGGTAGTTGAGGTCGCAGGAAATCTTAACGCCTCTTGCCTTGGCTGCCTTGCACGCCTCACGGCAAATTTCAACGAGATTGCCGCCAAGCGCGGGAGTAATACCTGTGAAGTGGAACCAATCCGCGCCCTCAAAAATGGAATCCCAATCGAAGTCCTCGGGCTTTGCTTCTGCTATAGCGGAATGAGCGCGGTCGTAGATACAAACGGAACCTCTCTGCGAAGCACCCTTTTCAAGAAAATAAATACCAACTCTGTCGCCACCGCGAACGATCTTTGAGGTGTCAACACCGAAATAGCGAAGGGAATCAACAGCCGCCTGACCGATGGCGTGCTTGGGGAGCTTGGTAACGTAAACGGAATCAAGACCGTAATTGGCAAGAGAAACGGAAACGTTCGCCTCGCCGCCGCCGAATGTGGCTTGCATCTGGTCGTTTTGGAAGAAACGGTAGTAACCGTTGGGAGCAAGGCGGAGCATAAGCTCGCCGAATGTAACAACTCTTTTCATTTTAATAATTCCTTTCAATCTATAATTTTAGGGCAAATTAATGACAAATGTGGAATGCGAAGCCGCCGATTTCGTCAGCAAGATAGATAAACGTCATCTTGCCTGCCTTGTCGAAGCGAGCGGTGGAGTGATCGAACTTAACGCCGCGACGCTCAAGGTGATAAACAGCTCTTTCAACGTTGTTCGTCTGAATACCAACGTGACCGTGAGTGCCTTTACCAGCCGAGTGCATAATCTCAATGGACTCGGAGGCAAATGTGGAAGCGCTTGCCCCTCTTGTACCAAGACCGAAAATGCCGTCAATAGCATTCGCATCGGAGTCAGCCGCATCCTTGCTTACTTCGTTTATTGCCATATGCTTGAACTTAAAGCCGAGCATCGTGTCAACCGCCTGACGAACGAGCTTTGTGATGCCGTCAAAATCGCCTGCCGCGATCATATCCGCCTTAACCATCCAGCTGCCTCCGCAGCAAACGATCTTGTTGAAGGAGAGGTAGTCGTTTACGTTGGCAGGACCGATACCGCCCGTGGGCATAAACGTAACTGCACCGTAGGGCGCGCTCATCGCCTTAATCATATTGATGCCGCCTGACTGCTCTGCAGGAAAGAATTTAACCGTTGTAAGACCCAAGGAAAGTGCCTGCTCAATGCCGGTGGGATTGTTAATGCCGGGAATGATGGGACAGCCCTTTTCCTGACAGTACTTAACGATTTCGGGATTGAAGCCGGGGCTAACGATGAATTTAGAACCTGCCTCAATAGCGGCGTCAACCTGCTCCTTTGTGAGAACAGTGCCCGCGCCAACGATCATATCGGGATATTCCTTTGTAATAGCCGCGATAGCGTCCTTAGCCGCCGCGGTTCTGAACGTGATCTCCGCGCAGGGAAGACCACCCTCAATAAGCGCCTTTGCAAGAGGAAGCGCATCCTCAACTCTGTCAATTTTAATAACGGGTACAATACCAATAAGAGATAATTCCTTTAAAACGTTCATATTTTTCTCCAATCCTTGCCATTTTTCAGGCAATTAGTTTGAATGACAACCATTTTGCCATTCCTCTTCATCTTATATTGTATCAATAAAATAAATAAATGTCAATACTTTTTTTCTCAATTAACTCTGACAATCCTTTCCAACTAGCAAATCGCAAAATTGGGATTTAGCGAATAGTTAGTTAAGAAAAGATTTTCGCTTTTTTGAAAAAAAGCTCGCAAAAAACTTTTATGGAGCTTCGCGCAAGATTTCGCGCAAATCGTGTTGTTTTGTGAAACAAAACAACACATAACGATTTTTAAGGCATTTTAACAGGCGCCTTAAAAATCGGTGATTTGCTACTAAAAGCGTAGCCATTTTGCTATCAAAAACTCTATGCGCAGAGTAGCAAAGAGCGGTTTTTTCGTTTGTTTACAAACGGAAAAACATTTGCGCCAAGCGCGTCAGAAGTGAAGGCGCGCACTTTGCGCGGAGTCTGTGGAATTAGTACAGACTATATGGCTATTGGGCGTAGCACTTTAAAAGTTTTTTGGTTACTTTTTTTCAAAAAAGTGACAATTCTTTTTCTTTCTAACTATTCGATAAATCAAAATTTGAACTCACCCTCAAATCTCGATCAAATTAACATTCCCAATTTCGCGCGCCAATTCAACGTCACGCTTTTGGCAAGTAAACAAAACGCACTGCGCGTTCCTGGAATGCTCCGCGATAGCGCGCAACACGTTCTCGGCTCTTGAGTCATCGAGCTGGGAGAGGCACTCGTCCATATATAGCGGAGGATTTTTCTCCGCCAACAAAACCTGCAAAAACGCAAGTCGGAGCGCAAAATATGAAACGTCAAGACTACCTCTGCTAAGCGACTCAATGGGGCGCGTCTCACCGTCCGCAAAAACGGAGAGCTTCATATTTTCGTCAACGAAAAGCTCACTGTATTTCCCGCCCGTCGCGGTTGCGAGATTGCTTTGCGCGCGCTCGCGTATTCTCGGCACAACGTCGCCCTTCAACTCAAGGGACGCGGCATTTATCGTGTCCATCGCAAGGCGCACCGCATCAAGTCGGAGCTTCAACTCGCCAAGTCGCACCTGCTCCGCCTCAATTTCGGGGAAAATATCATTCGCGCTCTTGCGCTGACCGTTAGCGGCAAGATTTCTCTCAATTCCCGCCTTGTATTGACTGTACTGATTGGTCTTTTGAAGCGCAGAATCGCGCTCCGCCTTGAGCTTTTCAAACGAAACCGCCTTGATTTTCTCTATGAGAGAGGGATTTATACGCGCCCGAATGTCCGCTTCATTAAATCTCTCAAGCTCTTTTTTGAGGGATGAGCAAAGCGCACCCTTTTCGCGTATTTTTTGCTCCAGCTCGCGCTTTTCCGTAAGATAATTCTTCATCTTTTCGGCAAACGAGATGAGAATTTCACATTCCTGCCCGTTAATAGATACCGCACCGAGCGATTTTATGAGCCCACGCGCCCTCTCAAGCGAGGAATTGAAGCCGTCCTCCGCCATCGAAAGACGGAATTTCGCGTTTTCAAGCGCGTTTTTGCGCTGAACGATGGCGCTTCTCGATTGAGCGAATTTTTCAAGTGCCTCTTCAATGGAGTATTCATCAATTTTTGGAATGATTCCGGCAAATCTCTTTTCAAACGCTTGCTTGTCCGATCTTGCGCCCTTGTACTTTTTCAAGAATGCTCCCGCCCCCAAAAGTGAGATAAGCGCGATAAATCCAACCGTCAAGCCACCCGAAGGATTACCCATTCCAAGAGAGATAGCTCCCGAAATAATCGCAAGAATACCGCCCAAAGCACCGAGAATGACCGTGCCGAGCAGGGAAGAGCGCATCCTTTTCACCTTTGTAGCGAAATGCGCACCCGCGCTTCTGGGGGAGCTGAACTCGTCAAGCAGGGAGGAAAGCCCCTCGCTGCCGCTAATATCTATATTCAGTAAGGAATTTTCCGCATTCTTGAACTCGGCTTCGGCACTCTTGAAAGCACCCTCGCTTGCCGCCAAGCCGTCAGAGGCGGATTTTATCTCCGCAATTTTTTCATAGCTTGCGAGCGCAACGTCAAAGTCCGCATCCTCGTTAAGACTACGCAACGCACTCTCAAGCTCGGTTCTTTCGGCTTCAAGTCCTCTTAAGCGCTCAAATGCGTCAAGACGAAGCACGTCGTCGTAAAGGTCGCACATTTTTTGCGCGATTTTGTGCTCCTCGCGTGCTTTGGCAAGGGATAATTCCACCCTATCAAGCTCGTCCGTATTTTTTATACGCTCGTTTTCAAGAATGAGAGCCGTCCTGTGCTCGCTCTTTAAACGTTCGAGTGCCATTTCAGAGTCAAAAACAAGACCGCCGCGCCCGTTCGTGTGCATAAGACGGCGTCGCTCCGTATCTAGCATCTTCGTAGCCGCCTGAACGTTCGTGCCCTCGTCACCGGAGGAGAGAAGATTGTCAATAGCACCCTTAACGGAATCCGCGCCAATGACCACGGTTTCAAGCTGCTTTATGTTGCACATACTGTCGTAGGCAGACGCACCAATACCGAGAAAATGCTCTCCGGGTACTTCACCCCCAAACACCTCGCCACCGCTTTCAAGATCAATGATTCTGACCTTGTCGGCATAAGTACCGCGCGCACCCTCGCGACCTGCACGCTCAATGCGATATTTCTTGCCGTCAATATCCTCTATGGTCAAGCTGCCCGCCGCAATACCGGTGCCCCAGGATACCGCGCGCTCGCGCTCACCTACCGTGACGTTGGGGTTTTTCCTGCCCACACCGTAAAGCGCGAACTTGATAAAGGCAAGTAAAGTCGACTTGCCCGACTCGTTGTCGCCCTTAACAATGTTGAACCCATCACGGAACGTAAATACCTCGTTCTTAAATTTTCCAAATTGAATAATATTTATTTCTACTATTTTCATTTGTATTCTCCTGAAATATACAAATTTTCTATATTAACTTAAGATTTCCCCACGCCAACCACCGCCAAATTGTGATTTAGCGGGATGTTGAAAAAGTTAGTTTAAATTAGGATCGCCTGCGCGGCGGGCGCCTACTTTTTTGAAAAAAAGTAGGCAAAAAACTTTTATCGCTTGGTGTGTGCAGATTTTAAATCCGCGCGACGCCGCAGGCGTCATTCTTGAGCGAAACGCAGTGAAGCGAAGAATCTTGCGCGGAGAAGAAACTAAATCGGCGTAAATTTTCGATAATTCGCAAACGAATTATCGGTTTCGAAAGCACGATACCATCCTTACGCGCGAGCACGACGGATGGTACCGTACTTCCAAAACTACGAAAACCACTATTAACATAGTGATTTTCTAAAATTTACTCTGCTAAACTATAGCCGTTTGATAACGAAATGGCTACTCACTCATTAGCAAATCATAGATTTTGCGAATGTATGAGCAAAATCGTTATGTATTGTTTGATTTCAATCAAACAATACGATTTGCGCGGAGTTGGGTAGAATTAGCACATACTATAAGGCTATTGGGCGTAGCGCCATAAAAGTTTTTGCCAAGCTTTTTTCAAAAAGCGTCCCATTTTTTACTTCAACTAACCTTTTAATCCAACGAAAGCTCCCTCTTGTCAAGCGCGGCCAAAGCGAATTTCAGGGCAAGGGATGCCTTTTTTCGCTCATTTTCGTCCTCGGAATTGAGCAAGGGCAAAAGCTGGCGGTAAACCTCACCGCGCACCGTCAAATCCTTCTCAAGATATTCAAGGTCAAACCCCTGAATACACTCGTTCTTTATCTGCAAAAGTAAAAGACGTGCAAACGCAGGGTCGCCTAAAATCCTGTTTATATTCGGCGAGTAATCTGAAGGGATCGACCCAACAAGATAAACGCGGAGTGCCACATTCTCACCGTAGCCCCTTGCCAAAGCCACCCTTTCAATTTCCCTGATAACGTCCTCGTCATTTGAAAGGGAAGTGATGTCAACTCTTAAAGCTTCATAAGTCATCGTTGAAAGAACGATGCGATCAAGCTCCACTCTTTTTGTTTTCCTGTCAATATCAACTATGTAAGCGCCGCCCTCACCCAATTCGTCAAAGCTCCTGCCTTGCGGAAAGCCGCTGTAAGCGATAACCGAGCCGCCGATTTTGAGGGGCTCACCTTTGATGTGAACGTGACCGAGCGCGGCATAAACAAAGCCGTTTTTTGAAATTGCCTGCGCACTCATTGGCGCGTATTTTGAAAAATTCACACCGATTTCCGTGTGAGCACATAGAACGTTAATATTGTCGTTTGAAAGCGGAACTTCGTTTATAAGCGGATTTTCCTCATATCTGTCCGAGGTGAATGCGTAACCGAGAACGCTAATACCTAAATCGTCAAAGTCAAACCTGCCAAGCTCACCCGACGTAAAAACGAACGCGTTTTCGGGCAAATCCTTGTCCGCATAAGTGCCGTTTTTGTTGTAGTAATCGTGATTTCCGGGAGCGATGACTACGGGACAGCCCGCATCCTTGATAGCACCGAAAACCGCCCTTCTCGTTGCGGACGTGCAAAACGGGGTGTCAAATAAATCTCCGGGAATAAGGATGAGATCAACACCGCGCTCCCTTGCAATTTTCATCGCACGAATAAAGCACTCGCGAAGCTCCGCGCGGCGCGTGTCCGCCGCCGCCCTGTCAAAGCCCGAAAACGCGCTGTCAAGATGAAAATCAGCCAAATGCATTATCTTCATATATATTTTCCTCCGTTCAGAAGTAGTAGTCATATTTATATTAGTATCTTCAAATTTTGATTTATAGTGGAGAAGTTAGTTTAAGTAAGGATTTTTTGTTCTTTTTGAAAAAAGAACAAAAAACTTTTTAAATGTGGGTATTAATTAAATATCGCGCAAATCGTGATGTTTGATTTTGCTCAAACATCACATAACGATTTTTAAGGCATTTTAACAGGCGCCTTAAAAATCTATGATTTGCTACTCTGCACATAGCCATTTTGCTATCAATACGGCTACGTACTAACTCGTAGGGGCAACCTTTGGTCGTCCGTTCAAGATAAAATATATCTTTGTGTATATACGGACTCGCAAAGCGAGACTCCTACAGAGCTTGTGCGAAACCATTTTGCTATCCAAAACTCTATGTGCAGAGTAGCAAAGCGCGTTTTTTGTTGCGCTCGCGCAACAAAAAAGTTTGCGTTGGGCAGTGTTGCCACCAACGCGCGATTTGCGCGAAGTCTGTGGACTTAGCACAAACTTTGGTTAACTATAGACAAAGCGCGGTTTTGCTCGCAAAATGCGGTTGTAAGACCGCAAGCGGTTTGTTGGGCGCGCCACTATATGTTTGCACTTATTTTACGCGCGGCGTCATAGCGCCATAAAAGTTTTTTGGTTACTTTTTTTCAAAAAAGTGACATTCCTTTTCTTTGTAACTTCTCACCGCTAAATCCCAATTTTGCTACTCAAATTAACACACAAATTCATTATATCACACATCAAAAAACTTTGCAACCACCAAAATCGGCTTGTTCACAAAATATTCAAATTTGTTCATAGAAAACAACAAATTATTCATAAATTGTTCATAACTTTAAGTTAAAATAAAATGTAAAAAATCTTGCAAAAAAGGAGGCAGAGCGATGGCGCAAAGACCCACTTCTCAAAACCGAGCGAAACCGAACTCGTTCAGCACGGGTAAACCGTCGAAAAACGCATATAAAGTTGGAAAATTGACCAAAAAATCGCGTTTCACAAGGCGCAAAATCAACCGAAAGTTGATTTTTGTTCTCGCCGCGCTCCTTTTAAGCTTTATTTTTGCCGTGATTTTGGGAAATCACCTTTCCCAAAAAGCGGAGCAATCGGGCGGAGAAACCCCTTCGAATTCCGCGCAAAACCCAGTAATACCAAGCGTTGACAAGGTTTTGCCGGATCTTGAATTGAACGCATTTTACGTGGATTTGAGCACCTCCGCACCTGAAAGCTCTCTTTCCGACCAAACGGGTGCATCTCGCGAAAAGGGAAACGCACTTTTCATCGAAATCAACGATAAAGAGGGCAAATTGACATATTCTTCAACCGTTTCAAGCGAAATTTCCTGCCCCCATAACGAAAATCTCGCCCTTTCGCGCCTCAAAAATCACCTTGAATACTATAACGATTACGCGATTGGCGGCTTTTCTTCGAGTTTTTCGCCAAATCTCGATACCGCAAATAGAACGAAAACGCAGGCAAACGAGCTTCTGATTCTCTCCGAAGCTGCCGAAAACGGATTTTCGCAAATTTTCGTCGATTTTTCGCAAAATATCACAAAAAATGACCTAATTTACTACCAAACTTACCTTTTAAATCTTAAATTATCGTGCAAAAATACGCCAATCGGAGTAAAAATTCCGCTCTCGTTCGTATCAAACGCGGGCAATCACGGAATTTTGGCGGAGCTTATGAAGGTCGCGGACTTCTTCGTTCTCGATTTTAGCGGCAAAAATGCCGAGCAAATTAAGGAGATTTTAGAGCCCCTCGTTTATTTTTCCTTCAGATACGAGGCAGTTGCAATCCTTTCTGCCGACGAAAATACCCTCCAAGAGCGCATCTCCGCCCTTTCCGAAAAGGGAATTGACAATTATATAGTAAAATAAAAGCAACGGCAAGCCCTTGATTTATAAGGGTTTGCCGTTGTTTTATCGGTTGTGAGTTACTTGTTAGATTTAGTTCTGTTGTGCTCCCTGCAAAGCATTTGACAGTTTGTGATTTCTGTTTTGCCGCCTTGACTCCACGGAGTTATGTGGTCGGCTTCCATTTCCTCGATGAAATATTTGATTTTCGCGCGGTTTTCGGCGGCGCAGTGCGGACAAATTCCGCCTTGTGTCTCGTAAACGGCGCGTTTTTGATTATCTGTGAAGGCGCGGATGTTGAGGTGCTTTTCGTTTTTGCTCAAAAGATATTCGTAAATTCCCGAGCGCTTCGTCACGTCATCGTCCTGCATAAGACGGGATATTTCATTTTCAAGCGCGGTGGGATCTAAATTATCGTTTTGGTATTTATTATATAGCAAGCCCCACTCAAGCCCCTTCATCTCCTTGCGGTATTTTGGGAAAATCGTTTGTACCCAATTTATCACGGATTGATAATATTGCCAAAGCGGTGTTGCGTGCGAATCGTGCTGATGCGCGGACATATAGTCCTCGATTTTGATACCGTCGCGCGCGGAAACCCAAGAAAGAGCCGTTTCGAGATAATCCTGACGATTAACCTCGCCGTTTAAATATTTATTACCTATTCCGTAAGCGGCACAGCCGTTTTTTGAGAAATATCGTTTCGCGTCCGAGAGCCACGCGCCCGTGTAGATAGCGTTTCGAAGCTCCTGTTCCTTTAATTGAACGCCTGCAATATTGATTATTTTAAACCAATCGAGCTTCTCCTTATCGTTTCCCTCGCAAATATAAATCATCAGCTTATAGTCAAGAATTTGGTCCTGCTCGGTTTTTGTGAGATTGTGAAATGCGCGCGAATTTATTGAGAAATCGCCTGCCACATATTGACAAATACTTATCGTTCTTTGCTGACCGTCGAGCAGCTCATAGTTGCCTTTTTCGTCCTTTACCCAATACATAACGTTGAGAGGGAAGCCCTTCATCACGGTTTCGATAACCGCGTTTCTTTGCTTTTCCTTGTAAACGAACTCACGCTGAAAAGCGGGGCGAATATTCAGTTTTCCGCCATACCCAACAACGCCGTTTTCTGAGCTGTCAACGTACCCCGCCACCACCTCGCGTATGGTTATTTCGTGTAAGTTTATTTTCATATTAACCTCGCTTTCTTATTATTACCCTTGCATAAATGCTTGAGTATAACTCTCCCGTCTCACAATCTCTAAATGCCGGCGCCTTTTTATCTGTTTGCGGATTATATTTTCGGTATAAAGTTCCTTTGGCATTTACTGTATATTTACCGGTGGGGTTACCTTGTTTATCTAAAATTTCCATTTTTCTTTCGTGTTTGAATTTTATGCTACCAACAATACCCAATGAAACTATTTCAAATTGATTTGGATTATATTTATCCAAAAAGGTGATTGGGACACCAATTTCACCATCGTAATCGTAAGGAATGTCTGCGTATTTATCAACGTTTATCGCATCATAATTAACATAAAAAGGATAATCTTCTTCGGTGTATTTTTTATATAAAATTAAATTTTCAGTATGTCTCTTTACAGGTAGATTAGTAAACCAACAGGATGTTGACACTCTGACAATCTTTTTTTCGTTTTCTATTTTGTGATATTTTTCAAAGCTATCCGGTACATAAAAATACATTCCAACATTGAAGTTTGTATATCCCGTGCGTATTTTGTTTTCTTTAAAAAGCTTAAATATCTCTTTATACGTTAATGCATTCGTGTTTCCTATAATAATAAAGCTTTTGTTGTATCGTATTAATTGTTCAACATATTCCCTAAACAAAGAAAATGGCGGATTTGTGACAATTATATCGCTTTCTTTTAAAAACTTAATACATTCATCTGAACGGAAATCTCCGTTTGATATTCTATATCTTGTGTTCTTCTTGTTTTTCAATAACCATTCTACATCGCTTAAATCAATAGCACCGTCACTATTTTCATCCAATACCTCGCTTATTTCTATGGCATAGGGTTGTTTGTCGGGAAATAGTAAAAGTTGTTCTCCTGTCATAGGGGAAAAATTATAACTTGTGGTATATAATTTTTTTAGCCCCAAATGATTAAAATTAATTGCAAAATACTTAAAGAAATTGCTCTCGAACGAATCGTCACAATTACAAAACACTGTTTTACCTTTAAAGAATTCTTTATAATGAGATAATTCCTTTTCAATATCGGATAGCCGTGTATAGAACTCGTCGTTTTTATTCTTTTTTGCCACATCCATCAATTTGGTTGCCATAAAATCACCTCAATTATCGCATTTTCGTATTAATTATAACGCAAATAAGTATATTTGTCAACTTATTTGCGTTTTAAATTTGCGCAATTGCGTAATATAATTAACTAAAATGCGTTAGTTTGAGGTGCTTATGGATATAAATAAAAAGATTGTGGATTTATGTAACGAAAGAAATTGGTCAACGTATGATTTGGCGCGCGAAGCAATTTTAACTCACTCGACAATAAGCTCTGCTATTCAACGCGGCACACCGCCCAAAATCGAAACATTGCAAGCCATTTGTGAGGCGTTTGGGATTACCTTGGCGCAATTTTTTCTTGAGGATGAGCAAATTGAGGTGTTGAGCGCGGACGAAAAAGAACTTGTGGAGTCCTTCCGCCGCCTTCCGCCCGAAAAACAGCAGGCATTGTTGAGATTAATTGATAGATAAAAAGAGCAGGGGATTTCGCTTGAAATCTCCTGCTTCTTGTTTTTTGGGGCACCGCGTGTGTCCGCTTCAAATTTTGATTTATAGGGATATTAGTTAAAGTTAAGAAGGGAGAACTCCCTCCGTCATTTTCTTGCGAAAATGCCACCTCCCTCTGCGGAAGGAGGCTCGGCAAGACAAACTCTCTCTCTCGTAGCCGTTAAGTGTTGCAAAATCTTGTAATGTCTTATAATATCTAACAATTTGAACTTAACAGATACACACTAGATGTTGCCTTGGGGAAGCTCTCAACCGCGCGAACCCCCAAAGCTCATAAATATCGCTTCGGGGAACCCCGGACCGCTCGGGATGACGCATAGCCGTGAAGTTCGTGCGAATATCGAATTGCAATATTCATCTTCCCGATAAATTCCCATTTTTTCTCACCAAATTTTTATATTCAATCCCGAAACGAAATCCTTTAAGAAGAAAACGTAGAACAAAATCAAAGCAACCGAGAGGGCGGTGAATCCCACAAGCTCTATGACGAGCCGCTTGGTTGACGGCTTTTCAAGGTAGCAGAGGTTTTTATCAACGAGCTTCAAGCGCGACAAAACAGGCAGGGCGAAGGTGAAAATCGTTACTATAAGCGTTGCCTCGAGAGGAAACATAACAAGATTTTTCACTATTCTTGCGCCGTTTATGATGTTATATGCCTGCGCTCTTTCAAGTCCGTAATAAAGGAAGTACATCCACTTATTAAAGATGGAGGTTAAAATGATATTTGAAACGAGATTTACGGTGAATTTTGCGGTTAGCGTGCGCTTGAAATTAATTTTTCTTTTCCAGAAGAAAAGGGCGAAGATAAACGAGCTTGACATTTCAACAAGGGCAAAGGGCGGAAAATATTCGCCCATTCTTCCTGTTACAAGGCAACCGAGAGTATCACTTATCGCGCCCACCACAAGTCCCACGACGGGACCGTAAATTACCGAGCCGAGCGAATTAACATAGCCGTCGAGCGAGATGTTTAGCCCCGGCGCTATTTGTATTTTCAAAAATTTTACAGCAATTCGCAGTGCAACGATCAAGGCGGCTACGGTTATCATTCTGACGTCCTTTAGCTGACGCGCCGCCTCGCGCCAATATAAAGCGGAAAATATGTTATTCTGTCTTTCTTTTTGCATAAAAAGTCCTCCTTTCCCACAAAAGAAAAGAGGATGCAAGGGCTTCCTGTTTTCACAGCGGGATGCGAATTTTGCACCGCAGAAAATCTTTCGTTCGCCGGGCAACTCCCCGTCCCCGCGACACTTTACGCGCAAAATCCTACTCTGTTTTTGATATTTTACCATATATTTATGATAAATACAATAGTTTTTTTAAAATAGCGGTTCAATTTTTTATTTATTGGGGACTTAAGGTTAGTTTAATTTCGTTCTTTTTGAAAAAAATCTCTGACCCCCAAAAAAGCTTGAAAATGTGTGATTTTTACTATTGTAGAAGCGTTTACAAATATGTACCCACCCGAAATTCCGGGCGGGCTTTTGCTTATGCTAATTGAACAATTGTGAGGTGAGCTGTTACGGCGTCAACTCCGCCCGAGTTGGGAGTTAAAGTAACGTCGGTCGTGTTGGCGGCAGGATTGCGTACTGTGAGTGTCGTGGGGGCGGTGGTGTTTATTAGTGTAAAACCGACCAATTCGCCAAATCCGTCACCCTTGCCGACAACGGTGTAGGGAAGCTCCGTACCGTTTGACGTGAGTACAAGCTGACCTGCCTCGGTAAAGCTTGCATTCCACATAACAAGATAAGTGCCCGCGGTGTTGAGCAAAAATTCCGTGTCACTCGTTCTGCCGATATTGGTGTTGGCTATAACTCCGTTTTGAGGAAAGGCAACGTCCTCGCCCGGTGTAATTGCTGTTGCATTATCAGGGGGCATAAGCGCGTAAAAATCTGCATAGGAAAGCACGCCACCGGGCAGACCGCGAGGTCCTTGGGGACCTGTTTCGCCCTGAGGTCCTTGCGCTCCTTGCGGACCAGTCGCTCCGGTTGCACCTGCAGGTCCTTGAGGACCTACCTCACCCTGAGGTCCTTGAGGACCCGTAGCACCCGTAGCACCTTGCGGTCCTTGTGGACCCTGAGGACCCGTTTCTCCGCGAGGACCTTGAGGTCCCATAGCGCCCGTTGCTCCTGCAGGACCCTGGGGGCCTACCTCACCCTGAGGTCCTTGCGCACCTGTTGCGCCCGTAAGACCGATTGGTCCCTGAGGTCCCGTTTCGCCCTGAGGACCTTGTGCGCCAACCGGGCCCTGAGGACCCGTTGGACCAATTACGCCTTGAACACCCTGAGGGCCTCGTGGACCTTGCTCGCCCGCAGGCCCCTGAGGTCCAACCGGCCCTTGAGGACCTTGAGGTCCTTGCGGACAAATGATGCAATTCTCGTCATCATCGCAAGGACGGCGGTTGCAGCTGCATCTGTTGTTTCTGTTGTAATACTGATTATCTCTATTCATAAATTCTCCTAAACGGTGGGTTGTGTTTTTCTTCTTCCACCAATTTCAGTATATGCTGAACATTTTTGTAGGATAATAAATATAAATTGGGATTTAGCGAATAGTTAGTCAAGAAAAGATTTTCGCTTTTTTGAAAAAAAGCTCGCAAAAAACTTTTATGGAGCTTCGCGCAAGATTTCGCGCAAATCGTGTCCCGCCGCACGTTTTATTGGTGCGAACAAATAGTGGTGCGCCCTGCAAACACACCTTGAGGTCTTGCAACCTCATTTTGCGAGCAAAAACGGTGGTTTGCTCGATAGTTTGGTATGAGTTTTTGAAACAAAACAACACATAACGATTTTCTCGCCATTTTAACAGGCGGCTCGAAAATCCTATGATTTGCTACTACAAAGCGTAGCCGTTTTGCTATCAAAAACTCTATGTGCAGAGTAGCAAAGCGCGGTTTTTGTTGCGCCTGCGCAATAAAAACGTTTGCGCCAAGCGCGTCAGAAGTGAAGGCGCGCGATTTGCGCGAGGTCTGTGGAATTAGCACGGACTATACGGCGACTGGGCGTAGCGCGATAAAAAGTTTTTTGGTTACTTTTTTTCAAAA
>JAFVRQ010000078.1 GCA_017504245.1 Clostridia bacterium
CTCGCAAAATGAGGTTGTAAAACCTCAAGGTGCGTTTGCAGGGCGCACCACTATTTGTTCGCACCAATAAAACGTGCGGCGGGATACGATTTGCGCGGAATTTGTCTATAAAAAGCGATTAAAAAGTTTTTGGTTCTTTTTTTTAAAAGAACAAAAAAATCCTTACTTAAACTAACTTTACCCCCCTATAAATCAAAATTTGAAACCACAAACAAAAAAATAAAAGACACCCAAATTGGATGCCTTTTATTTATCGAGCATTAGTCAGCGTATACGCTAACCTGCTTCTTTGTCTTTGTCTTGTGCTCAAACTTAACTCTACCGTCGATGAGAGCGAAAAGCGTATCATCAGTACCGATACCAACGTTGTTACCGGGATGAATTGCTGTACCTCTCTGTCTAACGATGATGTTACCTGCTACAACGTGCTGACCGTCAGCCTTCTTAACGCCAAGGCGCTTGGACTCACTGTCACGACCGTTCTTTGTAGAACCAACACCCTTTTTATGAGCAAAGAACTGCAAACTAAGTCTTAACATTTCTTTATTCCTCCGTACTTTAAATTTGTGTGACCGTTATCGGTCGTTGTCAGACGGCTTTTCGTATTCCTTATCGATAATATCGACCTGAAGGTAATCATAATACTCTTCCATAAGGTCGTTAAGCTGAATGTAATAGGACATAAACAAGCCGCTTATTGCATATCTCTTTCTTTCGTCCTCCTCAAACTCAAGGAGTGCGGATTTTGACTGCACCGTAATCTCGGTTGCGCCCTCGTCAACCGTGTAGTCGAGCTCGCCTGCAAAAACCACGTTAATTGAATTTATAAGCAACATTGTCATTGACGAAAGCGCCGCGCATAAAATGTCGTAGCCCTCGTCACCATAGCCTGTGTGCCCTGTTTCACGGAATCCGTAAAATTGACCGCCACTTCTGAAAAAAACTACTTTTGTCATAATATGACCCTTTTTTGAAAATTAACCGTTGATAGCTGTGATCTGTACCTTAGTATAAGGCTGTCTGTGGCCAATCTTCTTCTTTTCGTTCTTCTTGGATTTGTACTTGAGAACATAAATCTTCTTGCCCTTACCGTTCTTAAGAACGTTTGCAGTAACTGTTGCGCCTTCAACGTTGGGAGCACCAACCTTGAATGTTTCGCCATCGGACAAAGCTTTTACACAGTCAAAAGTAACTGTTTCTCCTTCGTTAACGTCGAGCTTCTCAACAAAGAGTACGTCGCCCTCGCTAACCTTGTACTGCTTTCCACCTGTCATAATAATTGCGAACATGGAAGTAGCACCTCTCTTTCTTTATAGACTCGCTAAGGCAGGGGTGGCTCGTTTTTTCTTGCGAAATCGCGTCCACTCTCTACGACCTGACATTATGCGGCATATTATTGTATCACATTCACCCACCGTTTGTCAATAGGTTTTTGAAAATTTATTTTTACGCATAAAAGCCCCGAAATTTTAGGGCTTTTTGCTTTATTAATCAACCAATTCGCTCTCGGAAACGACGCATTTATCCCTGAAATAATCCTTTAATACGTTATAAAGTACCCCGTCCCTGTAGAGCTTATATGAGCCTTCCTGCTCGCCGTATTTTGTTTTCTCGTTTGACCAAACGCTCATAATTTCATCAAAAGATGCGGTGCGAAGATCGAGCTTCAGCTTATATTCATTAGTTGGCGTATTAGCATCATTTTGAAGATTGAGCCTATTTACAACAAGTCCCCAAGAGCTATCCCACCAGCCAACAGAAACTATTTTATAGCTCCAAACGGTCCAGCCCCAACCGAGCCTGTCATAGTGAGAAAGATATTTATTCCAAGCCGCCCTGTCATCAAAAAAGCTAAACTCACCTATAAGCTTTGGAACATTATAATCAAAAAAGGCATAAAGAGTGTGCATAAACCCGTAAAACGCAGAATTCGAAGTACCCTTATCGTAATTCCAATTATAAAAATGGTACTGATAAAGTACGTTTTCCCAACCATACTTTTTAGGATTTGGAAGCGAGGTTGGATACCACATTCCCTCAATCGAAATAACGTGATGCATATCCACCTCACGAATTGCCCGATAAAGTCTATCCATAACGTCCCATTGCAATTTAGTAGTGCCTGCCGTGGTTCTCTTGGTTGGCTCGTTAACAAGGTCGTAAGCAAGAACGGTCGATGCAAGATCGGGGCGCTTGTTTATATAGTGCAAGGCAATTTGCTGCCAAAGAGTACACATTGACCGAATATAGGTTTCATTTTCCCAAAACTCAATCCTTCTCGTTCCGCTATGCTCATATCCCGATTGTCCACCTACCACACCGTGCATATCTATAATGACCTTCAGATCGTATTTTCTGGCAAGCTCCAAAAAATAATCAAGCTTTTCAAAGGCATCTGCGCGCATTGTTAGATTATCGTCTGCGCCTTCCATAAAATTGCGGTAATACATAGGCAAGCGAATCGTGTTAAGTCCCATATCCTTGATAAGCTTAAAATCCGCCTCGGTGCAATAAGCATAAAAATACGCCTCTCTTAACGCATCAAGCTGCTCTTGTGTAAAATCACCGCTTGCAACTCTGTTATCAAGAATTGCATCCAATTCTTCTTGATAAATTTCCTCATATTCCTCAACTATTCCCTGCTCGTTGACGCTCTTAAAGCTACCGTCCTCATTATACAGCGCGCCAATAGAATTGACCGTCATCCATCCCTCCAAAATAAAGAGATTTCCATAATTTATTCCCTTGATTTCAAAGTGATTGCCGTTTTCATCATAAAGTCTTCGTCCTTTAGCAATAACAACACCGTGTTCGTTTGAAGCCGTATCGCTATGCCCCAAAATTCCTTCGCCGATTTGTGCGGATACGTAAAGCCGCCCAATCAAAAAGAACAAGAAGATAAGAAATATAACAGCAATAAGAATGACAAATAAAATCCGAAATATTCTTCCCATTTTCACCCCTAAAAGCTTAATAATCAAGATTTGCCGTGCAAAAGCATTATACCTTTTTATTAGTATGGCTTTTTTATGAGAAAATATATCAGAATGCTAAAAACAAAAAGGTCGGTCAAAGCTATTCTTTAACCGACCTTTTGGCACGCCATATTGGAATCGAACCAACGGCCTTTCGCTTAGGAGGCGAACGCTCTATCCTACTGAGCTAATGGCGCGTGTTTTTATTTATAAATATAATACCACACCGCGCAAAAAAAATCAAGCACAATACCACATTTATTTATATTTTTTATTTGAAGCTCCAAAATATACAAAAATCGAGAATATTCAGAATAATTATTCACAAAAAGCATATATTTAGGTCGTTTTTTGTATTTTTTTAGAAAAACTATTGTTTTTTTTGAGTTTTTATGCTAAAATTACTCTTGTAAATTCCCCCTCAAGAAAGGAATTCTTGCTATGGCAATAAAGAAACCCAATATGGCGGTATATAGAATTATGCAGGTTCTTTCAGGAATCGTTGCAAGAGTTGTTTTCAGAAGAAAGCTTCTTCGTAACGAGATAAAGGACAAGAAAGGACCTATGGTCATTATAGGAAATCACGAAGCGGCTCTTGATTTCACTACCCTTGTTGGAGCAACGAAGCAACCGATAACCTTCGTGGTGAGCGATTCATTCTATAACACCCTTCCCTTCAGAAGATATATGAAGATGATAGGTGTTATACCCAAGCAACAATTCCAAACCACGATAAAAGAGATTTCATTAATGCGTCACGTTATTAAGAATGACAGCATACTGATGTTCTATCCCTCAGGACTTATGTCTGAGGACGGGATTTCAACCCCCATTCCCCAATCGACCTATGCATTCCTTCAATGGCTCGGCGCGGACGTTTACATTGCAAGAACCACGGGAACGTATTTCTGCACGCCCAAATGGAGCAGTAAAATCCATCCCGGCAAAACATATATGGATATTTTTAAGCTCATCGATAAAGAAGACCTTTCCAAAATGACTCTTGATGAAGTGAAGGAAAGAGTTGATGACGTTTTGGATTTTGATGCATACCGTGAGCAAGAGGAAAACAAGATAACGTACCACGGTGCAAAAAACGTTGAGGGGCTTCAAAACGTTCTTTACGTTTGTCCGAGCTGTAAAAAGGAATTTACTATCCGCACAAAGAAAAAGCACACGCTATATTGTACTGAATGCGGCTTTGCGCACAGAGCCGATAAATACGGCTTTTTGCACAATTCGGGTAAGGCGAGCAAGGAATATCGCTACGTTTCCGACTGGTCGCGTATGATACACGATAAGGTGAAGAGCGATATTGAAAGCGGCGAACTCACAGAGCTTTATTCAAAGGCAACTATTCAAACTATTGACTATAAAAAGAAAAAGTACGTCACCGTTGGACGCGCGCACGTTACACTCACCCCCGAAAGGTTTATTATCTCAGGCCCTATAAATTGCAAATTCGAGCATATCGAAATACCTATTTCACATTTTTGCTCCCTTCCCTTTAAGCCCGGCTGCAGAATTGAGGTTCAACACGGTAAAACGACCTTCAGATGCCTGCTCGACGACGGTAAATTAGCAATGAAATTTGTTGATATGGTTAGAATTTATTACGAAATTAATAATAGCAAGCAGTAACAAAAGCTCCCAACACGCGCCGTGTTGGGAACTTTTATTTAACAGTTTTTCATAAGTCTTACGTAAAACTCCACGCTTTTTTTGATAGCGTCAAGCGTAATTTTTTCGTTATTTCCGTGGATCGTGGCTCTTTCTTCACTCGTAAGTGCCATCGCGGAAAAGCGGTAGACCTTGTTTGAAACTCTGCTCCAATGCTTTGCGTCGGAGCAAGCAAACATAAGGTAGGGAGAAACTATGGTATTATCCCAAGTTCCTTTAACCGCGCAGACGATCTTATCCCACGCTTCGCCCAAAGATAGTGACGTTGGCGAGGGCTCCTCGCCCTCAAGAACGGTGAGCTGAATATCCTTATCCTTGATCTGCTTGCGAAGGTATGCCTCGGCACTCGCCTTCGTTTCACCAGGGATAAGACGGAGATTTGCGCACATAGTTGCATTGGGGGGGATAACGTTTATCCCCTTTGAACCCTCCATCTGCGTGAACGAGCAGGTGGTTCTTATAAGAGCATTAAGCTCTCCGCCGCTCAATTTTCCTATTAATGAAAGCACGGGTCCAAACAACCAAAGATTTGCAAAAATAAGCTTATAGCCAAAGTTAGAATATCTTGCAAGCGTATCAAACATAGAAGACGACACCTTTGAAAGACGGTATTTGAAGGGGTGGTTTTCAATTCTCACACAAGCCGCACTCAATCGACCTATCGGAGTATGGGGCTTCGGCGAGGAAGAATGCCCGCCCTTGCCCGTAAATTTAAGTTCAACGTTTAGCATTCCCTTTTCAGCGATACCGATAAGCGCGCAAGGAGTGGTAACTCCGGGGAATACGTTGTTCACAACCGCTCCGCCCTCGTCAAGCACGAGCGCAGGATCTATTCCTCTTTCTTTGAAAAGAGCAATGATTTCGGGCTGTCCCTCTCCGTTTATCTCCTCATTTCCGGAGAAAGCAAGATAAATATCGTTTTCGGGAACAAAGCCCTCTGAAAGCAACTGTTCAAGGGCTTGCATAGAAGCATTAAGCGTAGATTTCGTATCAAGAGAGCCGCGTCCCCAAAGAAATCCGTTTTCAATTTCACCGCAGAAGGGCTCCTTTGCCCAATCCTTTGCATCAACGTCAACAACGTCGAAGTGCGCGGTAAACACGGACGGTGCCTTTGAGGATTTTCCTTTAAGATGATAAAGAATTGCTCTGTCGGAAACTCTTTCAAAGGTGCAATTCTTGTAAATAAGCGGAAACTTTTCGCCCAAAAGCGCGATAAACCGTTCAAATTCACCGTCATTCTCAAGTGCTCTGTCTCTATGAGAAATCGTTTTACACTTGACCATCTCCGAAAGGTCTGCAGCCGCCTTATCAACATCAACCTTGATCTCTTCAGCGGCAATATTCTGCTCCTTTTTGGGCACGAAAAGTATCGCTTTAACTATTGCTATGCCAAGAAGCAGAGCAATTATTCCTAAAATAACATACAAAGCAATCATTATTCTTCTCCGTTAGCTTTTCTCTCTTTATTGTAAAGCACTCTTGAGTAAATAATCGTAATAATCATACTCACGGGAATCATAATTCCCACCATACCCGCGTTGAGATACGGAACGAAAACGAACAGAAGAAGCATAAGCGTCATAGGAAGTATTGCAATCTTAAAGTATCTTGACAAATAAACCACTCCAAGACCGCCAAAAAGCGCGGGAAGCACGTTATCAAATGCGTATGTAATCTGCGGGAATTGCTCCATCAAGCTAAGTAAGGGTATAATGAGGATTACACCGATAAGGATAATAATAATCGTCATTATTGAGGACGTTGCTATTGCGATGGTGGAGATAACCTCACCCTCGTCGCTATCCGCCTTAACCTCAGCCTTTTCCATTGCGTCAAGCGCGCAAGGAACTTTTAGAGACGTAAGATTTCCCGTTACGAAGCTAAGATAAGTACCGCCAACGCCAAGCATAGGCGTATATGTAATAACCTCGATAATACCGACGGGCCAGAAGGTAACGGCAACGCCGAAAAGACCCTTTAAGAAGACTCCGAGATTGGGCCACGCGCCAAACATTATTGCCAAAGCGAAGGGGAAAGCAAATATCATCGTGCAAGTAACAACTGCCCAAATTCTTCCCCATCTGTGCATTTTATTAATATAGCTCATATATTTACCTCCTTATCCCTTAATAAGTATTGAAATCGGAATTGCCAACGCCATACTGCCAATCATAGAAATGGGGAGCGCGTAATCGTTGAGCCATTTCCACTTGAACTTTTTAAGAAGAATACCGCAAATACCCATAAGTGCCGCGGAAATAATCAAAATAAACACGGGAATCCAATGCTCAAGCTGATAGTGGAAGGCAAGTGACTTTGTGCCGTCCTCAAGCGTTTCAAAAACAAGACCGAGGTCGCAAACGATATATCCCAAGAAGGTAGAAAGCATACCCACGAACATAGACGTCATAAGAAGATCCATCCATTTTTTGTCCTTGTCCTTAATCTTCATCATACCGCTTGTGATTTTCTTACAGGTGATGGGAGCGGCGATAAGACTTGCCGCAATACCAAATGTCATAACGAACGCGATAGTAACGTATTGCGTTGCATTTGAAACCCTGTCAACTCCAAGAGCGGCAAGCGCCTGCTCTGCGGCGGGAAGCTCATACGTAACCGCGCCGATGATTGAAAGACGTAACCAAGGAAGCGCAACACCGAGCATATCAACGAGTGACACAACACCCATAAAGATAGCAACGGCGGGAGCAATTGTGAAAATTGCAGATCTTTTGATGGTATCGTTTAATACCGATTTTTCAATACCGAGCTCAACTCCCCTCT
This sequence comes from Clostridia bacterium, assembly GCA_017504245.1. Taxonomy (GTDB): domain Bacteria; phylum Bacillota; class Clostridia; order Oscillospirales; family CAG-272; genus RGIG4608. Next base: position 7,440 of record JAFVRQ010000078.1, read on the forward strand.
TGTATGCCTTAACAAGAAAGAAAATCGACTGGGCAACTACTACGCCGAGAACCATTGCAACCATTGCAAAAATTATCGGACTATTGATAGAAAATTCAAACATAATATCCTCCTTTGAATTTTTATTGACTAATTGTACCACTTTTTTGTATTTTTTGCAAGTGTATTCGCAAAATTTCATCAAAATAGGAGAAAATTTGTATATTTATGCGAAAAAGGGCTTGCCAAAAAGCAAGCCCCTTTAATTTATTTAGAAGATTTTTTCTTGCGAACAATCACAACAACGATGCCAATCAAAGCTAACACTACGGGCAAAAGAGTCATGTAATAAGGATCATCAATCCTAATATCGTATTTTTTTATGTCATCATCGGGTGTTTCGTCCTCTACCACTTCTTTGGGAGGAATAATTTCAGTTTTCTCATATCCGCAAGCAGAGCAAGCTTGGGATTTCTTTCCCTCTATACCGTAATCCGCTTCGACTATCACAGACCATTCACCGAAAACGTGCGGATAAACCTCTCGTTGCTCTCCGCAGCTATTACAAAAAGCATCCTCGCAATCATCCCAAACGTGCTCGCAGGCTGAGTTGATGTATCTCAACATTAATTTCGCAATCTGTTCGTGTCCCTTGTCACTAATTCCGAATTTATCGGTACCGCTTGAGCACATAGACAAGAAATCGAGCAAGCTAATACCCTCTATCTCTTCACCCAAGCTTTCCTCATAAACCGTAGTCACGTCATATAGATAAACAAAGGCAGTATTTTCATACATACAAAATGTTGCAAACTGTCTTGCAGTTGAGAGCATAGAAAGTCCTTCAAATACATAACCAAGATCAATCACCTGTGCTCCAAAATCCAATAAAACGTTATTTAAGGGATTAAAATGACCCAAAACCATTATCTTTGCATTGGGATTATTTTGATTGATATAAGAAATAAGCTCTGACGTTTGGAAGGTATGCTCCGCATAGCTGTAAAGATAGGATTCAAGAGTAAGCATAAGAGCATCAACAATGGGAAGCTCAACAGTCAAAACCGCGCTATCTCCTAAAATTCCCTTAATAAAATTGGCATTGGAAAGCATACTTTCAAGGGGTGTACCCTCCGCGAGTGCGCCACCGTTATCAATGACCCACTCCACCATATCAATTTCAAATGAGTAATATTCAAACCCGAGCGTTTGGATCAAATATTCTCTGAGCATTGCTTTGATTTCTTCAAGGTAAGCCATCTGCTCCTCATTCAAAAGCTTTGACCAATCAAGCTCACGCACCTCCTTGCCCGCAAGCCCGTATGATACAAGCAATTCGTCGATGACAGAATTCGTTTTTTCAAGGAAGGTGGGTTTCAGTCCATTCGCAGCTATCTGGAAAATAAAGTTTTTCTTTCCGACCTCGTCGAGCATCGACAAAATCGTATTAGTTATTGTCGCGCGAATATCTGTGGAAACGTAATTTCCAAGATAGCCGCCAAGCTGATTTATAACGAAATCAAGTGTTTTTGCCTCATCAAAGCCAATGCTTATCAAATCCGCTCTGTCGATTTGCTCATAATCTATCTCATCAAAGTCTATACAGTCAAATCGATCCTCAGAAAGCCCCAAATATTCCGCAAAGATTTGCGCATAAAGATCATCATCTCCACCAACGGCTACGTAATATGAATTATCGTTAGGCGTATATTCAACGCTCATCTGATCGTCAATCACGTCCGAACCGCTGATTTTCTTTGTATATGCCTGCCAGATTGTTTCGCTTATTTCCTTATATCCGTTTTCGTTGGGATGAGAAAATACCGTTCCTCCAAGCTGCATATAGAGTGCCGTTGTGAATACCGTTTCATAAAGGTCAACGGATAATCCGCTTTTCTCTGACAAGGTATTGAAAAATCCTTCGGGATATTCGCTTTCAATATCGAATTGATATGCAGGATTTTCGAGAACCTCATCAATGGCAGAATTTATTTCTTCCAAAAGTATGGGATACGTATCAACTCCGAGATACGCCGCCATACCGAGCATAGTCAAATCTATAATCTTTGGCTTCGTTCCCTCTTTGAAGATTTCAGCAGTAACGTCATATGCCGTGGAAAGCATTTTTGCATAAATACCGTATACCGACTTTTCCTCGCCCGAAAGCTTTCCTTCGTTACCTTTTTTGATAAAATCCTTCAAGGGTGTTCCATCCTTCAAGGTAATAACGGGATAATCGTTATTGATTCCGTAATGGTATCCGTAATGGAACGCCTTGAGTGAGTTTATATCGGACGCGTCCTTTTGAGAAGCATCCATATTTAAAAAATCCTTATCACTCATCAAAACCGCAAACATCTGTTGAACGCGGGTTTCGAGATAAAGCGTACCGTCGTAAACGTTGAAGCAATCCTTCATATTAACACTGAGGGAGGATGGATCACCGTCGTAATAAGCTATTTCGTCAAGGAAAAACTCCGTGCGTCCGCTTGTGCTGACGTTTGCATAATTATATTTCGAGGAATAAGGGGACATAACCGCAGAATAAAGATTTGCAAAATTAATAACCACACCGAATATATCACCAAACGGAATCTTAACCGTTGAGCCGGGGAAAACTATGTCAAGCCCCTTCATCATATTTTGAATGCTCACAACCACCATATCAACGTCGGGGTTGAGCGCGTAAATCTCTTTTACCGCCTCGTCAAAATTAACGCAGTATCCAACAAGGGCATAAGCCAACGTATCGGCAAATTGATTTAAGGTGTCACTTGGAATCAAGCCCTGCCCCAAATAAGCATCGAGCATCTTTATCACATAATCCTTCGTCATTTCGTAAATGCTTGAAAATTCGGGGGACAATTCGTAAATATCGTCAGCAAACATACCGCCTACAAGAAGATTCAGCATATATGTGCCAAAATTGTTCATACCAAGATCCAAGGTAATAAGATCGGCATTTGCCACCTTGTCCTGCGTAGCTTTACTAAGCGTTGCAAGCAATTCCTCGTCGGTTGGAGTGTGATCGTATCCTGCCTCACCGCTCTCTGCAAGTATATTCCACTCATAAAGGGCGGCACCGTAAAACCAATTACTGCTAACGCCGTCACCGTTATTATCATAAACCCAAGCGTCCGTATAGGTATCACCGTAATAGCTGTTATCAAGAAGAAAATGAAGCTCCTCAACGCGCCAGCTGCTCATAGCAACCTGGTAAAGATTAACGTTATAATTCTTTGAAAGAATGTCACTAATAATCGTTGTATAGGAGCCCTCGGTGTCCATTTCATAGCCGTAAAGATTATCCTTCTCCTTTTCAAACGGAGATTCATACACGTATTCAAAATTATAGCCGTGCATACCGTAGCCGTTAGTATTGGATGCACCAATGGCAACGTAGTTAAATTCAGACTTATCAGCTTGATAACTATTTTCTGCAGCGGCAGAAATCAATACTCCCGCGCTTGTACTAAAAGCACCAAAGCATAATGCAAGAGTCATTACAATGCAAAAAAGTCTAAGTATCATTTTATTAATCATATATTTTTCTCTCCGAATCAATAAATACGACTTTATTATACAACATTCATCATTACTTGTCAAGCAAATATCGACAAAGCAAAATTATGCACCCCAAAAACTATATGCCTTCGGGGTGCAAATTATTCAATTTTTATATGTGCTTATGCGCCTTGGCTCTCGCCCGTAACCGTGAATACAACGTTTGTAAATTCAACCACAGTACCACGGTTAGCAAACATACCAACGTACATATATCCCGTATCAACCGCGAAGAAATCAAAATCGGTGTGAGTTGCCGTGTAGGCTTCTCCATTATAAACAACCGTTACGTTAACGACCTGACCAATTCTTTCGATAGTCATTGTAAACGTATCGTCAACTGCTGCAAGGGATGAAACCGATCCGTTACCCTTATTTAAGGTGCCGTTTTCTCTATAGAAGTTCGCAGTCATACCGCTATCGGAGCAGAGGAAGCCAGCGGTTACGTAGTTTGTGCATATAGTGCCGTTTGCACTTTGATCAATAACGCAATCGTCACGAAGCATAAGACCAAATCCCGCCTGCTTCGTTGAGCCCGTGTAAACAATTTTGCCGCTCACGGTGAGAGTGAAGTTCTTGTTTGCCTCAACCTGACGGAAAAGGAATGCAAAGCCATCGTCCGAGCTTTGGAATTTTCCCTTGTTGCTTCCGCTATCAAGGTGCTGACCAACCCGGAATACGCCCTCGCTAACCTCTTGTGCAATAAAGCCGTTGCTTGATGCGGATTGAGGGTTGCCGCCCGTGTTACCGAACGCGGTTCCGTACCAGCCGTCTGTAAGAGTTGCAAAATGCGAAGCGGCTACGTAATTATTAAGGTCGGGGGCAAGGTAATCGGGCACTGTGTAATCGGGATTTGCAACGAGCTCGCTCTTTGCGGGAGCAGTAATTCCCGAGAGAACGTATCCGCCAATGCCGTCAAGCTCCGCCATCTCCTTTGCAAGAAGGTAAGCTACGTATTTTGCACCGTAAATATTAAGGTGAGTTTTGTCAACGGTTGTAAAATCGGGAACAACCGTTACGCCGTCGGTTGCGTATTTGCCGTGAAGAACCGCGTGATAATAGCACGCCTCGTCAAAGCCAATCTCCTCATATCTGCTTCTTGTGAGAACGGTAAGGTCGATAACGTCAACGCCGTATGCTTCGCCAACCTCACGGATCGCCCTTGCATAGTCGCCCGTTGCGGTTACGTGACCCTCATTGCCACTATAATCGTTATTGGACTTTGCGCGTACTATGGGTGTGCAAAGCACGGGGATTGCGCCGACCTCCTGCGCGAGCTTGATATAGTACTCATAAAGGTGATAGCCAAATGAATTTTCGTTAGTATATGGAAGCGAAGCATCTGTAAATCTTGCTTCATCATCACTCTTTTGATCGTTATGGCCAAAGCCGACAACGAGTATATCACCCGCTTTAAGATTATTTTTAAGCGTTGTGTAATTCGCCTCGGTCAAAAAGCTCTTTGAGCTTCTGCCCGAAAGCGCAAGATTGACAACCGTAACCTTTTCGGAAAGATAATTTCCAATTTGTGTTCCGTATCCGTATCTCGGATAATAATAGCTGTCGGCAAACTCGGCAACGGTTGAGTCGCCAACAAGATACATAGTTGTTTCTTTAAGTTCCACGGGTACAGGATCCTCCTTAAATTCTCCTCCGCATCTGTCGCAGAGGCCGTCCTTGTCTTCATCTACGTGCTCGTCGCAATTCTGTGCGGGAGTAGTAGAAGTAGTGGTTGTTGTAGTTGTTTCTTCGGGTTTATTTGTTTGCGAAGCTTTGGAATTTCCGCAAGCGGTAAATAAAATTGCGAAAAGCATCAATACCGCAATAAGTGAGCAAATCTTTTTCATAAACGTTTTCCTTTCATTATGAATTGTAAATTCATTGTATCACAAATTAATGTGTTTTGCAATGGTTTTATTGAATAAATATATGATTTTGTATGTTTTGTACAATGAATGCAAATATCCCCCAAGCGCGCTTGGGGGATAAATTTATTTTCATAGTTTATTTCACTGCACCTGCGGCACGTTGTCCTTATCATAAAAAACAAGCGTGCCGTTAAGGTATGCTTCAATGTCCTCGTCAACGAGCATTATCGTGCCGTCGGGCAGGATATAGCTGCCGTTTGCCGAAACTTTAGTTATTGACAAAATGACGTTTCCGAAATCGCTGTCTTTTCTTTTCGTATATCCAC
>JAFVRQ010000079.1 GCA_017504245.1 Clostridia bacterium
ATAAAAACAGCACTATTATACCTAAATAACAAAAATATGTCATTTATCTTTAAGTCAAGTACGATTTGGTAAACTGATGCCATCATCTCCTTGTGAATTTTTATGAAAATCCAAAGTACACTTTATATTTTCATAATTTTACGCATTTGTAAAGCTATTCAATTTTTTCAAAATTTAATATAAAAATTAAAAAGCGAGTCACGACAGACTCGCTTCATCAATTAGTGATCCGTTATATAATCTTCTAAAGAAGATATCTCCATAAAACGCATTAACAGGAATGCGCAGAAATATGGGAATGTAAATATCTTATTGCTATAACCCACATTGTTATAGGAAAATTTAATTCCATATTGTATATCAGGATATTTTTCGGAATCAATCAGTGTTCTCATTGATTTTGATCTTCCACTTCTCGCCTTAACTTCCACTGGTATAAGTGATTTTGCACTTCTTATAAAGAAATCCTCTTCCAAAGTAGAATCTTCCTTTTTATAGTAGTACAAGCTATACCCCGCCTTTGTCAATGCCTCACCAACAATATTTTCATACAATGCACCTTTATAAACCCCAAGATTTTTGTTTGCTCTGAGATCATCACCAGCTTCTTTATCAAGCAACGATACGAGCAATCCTGTATCCGCAAAATATAGCTTATATTTATCGGGATCGTAATTGCCTCCCAAAGGAAGTTCTGGAAAGTCAAGGCAGTAGCAAGCGTTAACAATGCCTGCATCGATCAACCATTCCGCGCAACCTCTATAATCTCTATATCGAGCTCCCGAAACAATCTTTGCAGTTTGGAATTTTTTATTCTCTTTGGCAAGCTGTGGAGCTATGCTGTTAAACACATTAATTATTCTTGCTTGGTCTAATCCATCTGCATATTTTCGTATATCCTCTTTATAGTCTGCAATCAACTGTCCTTGAATTTCTAAAGAACCTTCAAACGTTCCTTTTTGAATATACTCCTTAACTACCGCGGGCATACCGCCAAGAATAGCATAATCAAGAAATAATGAGTGATATATATCCATCTCCAAATCATTAAATGGACTCATAGTTTTCATATGCAAAAGCATATCGGATACTGCATCCTCACCATAGCCTTTTGCCCACAAAAATTCTTCAAAATCCATTGAATACATCGTGTAATCTGTCTTGTTACCTACACTGTTACTTTCGATTCTTCGATAATTTAAACCGAGCATAGAACCGGAACATATTACATCAAATCTTCCGTCTATCCTAAAAAATTTAAGTGCAGTTGCAATTTCCGGAAATTCCGTTATCTCATCAAAAAAGATAAGTGTCTTTTGCGGTATAAACTGCTTTGAAGGATCAATACGCGATATATTTTTAATTATATTGTCAACATCATATCCATCCGCAATTATCTTTTTATATTTTTCATCTCTGACAAAATTAATCTCAATTACACTATCGTAATTATCATTTGCAAAGTGTAATATAGACTCTGTTTTTCCTATCTGTCTGCAGCCCTTTACTATCAATGGCTTTTTATTGGGATTAAATTTCCATTTCAACAAATATGTGTCTATTTTTCGTTTTAAATACATATTTACCCCCATAATTAATTTTATTCTTACCGATATTATACACGATTATTCTTAAGTTGTCAAGGTATTTGGTTGTTTTATGAGTGTATATTTTTGCTTTTTGGCTTTTTTATGAGCGAATAACTTTTATATTTGGTTATTTTATGAGTGAACAAATAAAAACTCCCGACAAACCACACGATTTGTCGGGCTGTTTTTTGTTACATAGATACCTTAATTTTTGGAGTAAAAATCATCGGGATTTTTCCCCATTTTTTCCCCATTTTTTACTTCAAATACATAAAAATATGGGTATTTACATAGATTTGTTAATTTCAATAAATAAACCGTAAACCCTTGATATATAAGGGTTTATTGAACTTTGAGGAGTTATATGAATTTATGAAAAAAAGGCGCTGAAACTTCAATTCCCAGCTTCATATAATAATCTCCTTTAACAGACCATATCTATCCATATTAACTTACATATTATATCACATAAGTTCCTTTTTTTCAAGTATCCTTGTTTAATTTATTACTTCTGCTTTCAAAAATTCTTCAAACAATTTGCGTTTTAGAGTTTTATATTTATTTTGAAGGATATAAAGCTGTTTTTGAATGCTTTTTATCTTCAAGCAAGCATTCGGGGTATATGTGTTTGGTGGTAACCAAGCCATAGTTATGACGGTTAAATAATATAAGAAATCAAAACCACCGGTTCAAGCGGTGGTTTGCTCTACCCCTAAAAGGGGGTATTACAGGCTTCACCTAAAGGGTTACCGAACTATATTATAGCATTACACGCCCCACAACCCGTGAACGGGCAACTATGCAAGCCCCTTTGTGTAAAGGGGGCTGTCGCAAGGCGACTGGGGGATTGTTCTATATCTTTACAATCCTTCCGTCAAAATCAAAGATTTTACCACCGCCCTTTGCACAAGGGAGGCCTTTTTCGGCTTGCATAAAGCTCGCCAAAATTAATGTAGCACTTCTCTATTTTTGCCCCCAGTAAAACTGGGGGTTGTTGCACCCTAAAGGAACCAAAACAAAAAAGAAGTGAGCTCGGCTCACTTCTTTATTTATATTAAAGACATTTTATAAATCTATCAAAAGCGGCTTGCCCCTCTGCATCTCTCTTGAACACGCCAGCATCACACAAAACCTCGCGGAAAACCTTTCCTATTTCCATATCGAGAATTGCTCTTGCGTTTTCACTTGAAAGCTCGGGATGTCTTAAAAGAACGTCCCTTGCCCACTCTGCGTGTGAAGCGGTTTCGGGGAGTGCATCGAGATCATCTCCGTTAAGCAATGCCTTTTCCAAAGTTGAAATTTCATTGGCAAGTCTTGCGGGCAAAACCGCAAGTCCCATAACCTCAATAAGACCGATATTTTCCTTCTTTATGTGATGAAGCGAAGGATTGGGATGGTAAAGTCCAAGCGGTCTTTCTTCTGTTGTCAGATTATTGCGAAGAACGAGATCGCAAACGTAAACGTTACCGTTCATTCTTGCGATTGGCGTGACCGTATTATGAGGAACACCGTCGGTTTCAGCAAATATGTAAGCCGCAGGATCACTATACTCTCTCCATTTGGAAAGGACAAGGTCGCAAGCATCCTGAAGCTCATCGCGATTTTCAGAGCTCAAACGGATAACAGACATAGGCCATTTAACAATACCTGCTTTAACGTTTTCAAATCCGCAAAGCTTAAATTCCCTTTCAATTTCCGCCTTTTCCATAGCAAAGGTGTATCTTCCGCCCTGAAAATGCTCGTGACTCAAAATCGAGCCGCCAACGATGGGCAAATCTGCATTCGAGCCCACAAAATAATGAGGAAATTGCTCAATAATATCAAAAAGCTTTGAGAAAACCGAGCGGTCAATCTTCATTGGAATATGCTTTGAATTAAACACGATGCAATGCTCGTTATAATATCCGTATGGAGAATACTGAAGCTCCCATCTCTCACTGTTCACCACGAGGGGAATGGGTCTTAAATTCTGACGCGCGGGATGATTTGCGTGTCCCGCAAAGCCCGCATTCTCGGAGCAAAGCTGACATTTCGGATAACTGCTCGCCTTTTTGAGCTTAGCCGCCGCAATATCCCTTGGGTCCTTTTCGGGCTTGGATCTGTTTATAGTAATATCAAGCGTTCCATAGTCGCAATCATAGGTCCAAACAAGGTCCTTAGCTATTCTCTCAGCACGAACGTAGTTCGTATTTTTGCTATACTGATAATACCAATCCGTTGCTTCCTTGGGAGAGCGAGCATACCTGCGATTAAATTCTGCAATCACCTCGCGAGGCATTGCCGTGAAAAGTCCCATAATCCTTGTATCAAAAAGGTCACGTGAATTGGTGGTGTCGGCAATTATACCGTTTTCGCAGGCATAATCGATAATGGGAGAAAGAATTGCTTCAATGCTTTCCATATCGGTAGAAGCTGCATTTTCATCCCAGTCTGCAAGATGTAATGCATCCATAATAGCATTACGAACAACTATAACGTCATCCTCTGTTATTAATTGATTCTTTATGCCGTAATTAATTAAATTTTGAATTGCTCCGCAAATCATAGCTTATCTCCTTTAATCGTCAATAAATTCGTTAACAAAATACGCGCGGCTATAGGCGGTATTTCCCTTTTCATCTACCAAGGTAATGCGAATATATGGGTTTTCGCTAATTCCCTGCTTCAGCATATCAATATGCCAACCAATGTCAAAGCTAACCTCCGTTAAAGAATTTGCTTCTTCTCTTTTTGCAAAAAGATGTCTGTTTTCGGTTGAAAGTCCAACGAACGCAACGGGCGAGGTAACTATTTTAACAACTCCGTTCTCTATTGAAATTTCCAAAAATTCAGGTCCTGTTGAAGCATAAAAATCACCGTTTTTCAAGGCGTTAAAAATGCTTCCGTAAGTCAACCCTTCTGCCCTTATCATCACGTAACCGCCAAAGCAATCACGCAAAAGATGAGCATCGTCGGTAGCAAGGGGAAATACATTCTTTCCCTGTCGCAAAAGATCGTCAAAGGGTTGGGCGGTATCGAAATAACCGTTCCTTGCACACCCCGTGTTGTAAAGCTCTATTCCCCATAAACCTTTAAGGTCTGCATAATCAGAATAATTCTGCAATGACCAAACGGGATGATTATAGGACACGATGCACCCCTCGTCATTCGCCATTTTTATTACCTTGTTGACGTCATTCACGTCATAAATTCGATTGTGCTGCGTAGCTTCCTGCTCACCAGTAATATTCTGATATGAATGCTCAAGCCACATTTTGCTCTTGTCAAAGGTATTAAAGCAATTTTTATTCTCATCAGGGGAATAAATATTCAGATGATAAGTTTTTGCATAACAAAAATCACAGTCAGTTCGGTTATTGGTGCTTATCTCGGTTGACGTAATAGCAACAAAATTCTCATCCGTAAGCTCAGGATGCGGCACCATAACCTCGTGGTCGGTAAAGGCAACTACCGAATATCCCTTTTCCATATAAATTCTTTTTATTTCCTCAGGGCTCATAGCACCGTCGGAAACGTTGGTGTGAACGTGCAAATTTGCCTTATAAAAGCTGCCAACGTTGGATAAAAGATATTTTTTCATTACCGCGCCTCCAATTCTATTTTCCTAAAATAACTATTTCGTTAATTGCGCCGCCGCTTTCCAAATTAAATCCTATCTTTACCTTTTCGGCTTCAAAGGTCTTTAATATTTCCAAATTAAAGCAGCTTAACGGACGCACAAATTCCGTTTCATCGTTAACGTAAAAATCCTCACAAAACTGCGGATAATAGATAATATTTCCGTTTCCGAAATCAATGTACTCTATTTCTACGATATACGAGTCGTAATATGCGCTATTATATACGAGAATGCCTTTGATTTCGTAAAAATCGTCAAACTCAATTTCTATATAGGACTCGCCTTTACCCAAAATCACCTCATTGTCCTTGGTATCAAGGTTGTAGCAGTCAACGATATAATTATCGTTAACGTTTTGAATATTTTGAATGTTGCTACCTGTAATTATCACATCATTCAGTATATTTTTATATCCGCTAATGCTTTCGGGTAAATTGATTATGGAATAAGTGGGTCCATTAATAAACGGAACACCGTTTTCATCGAAATACACATAATCAAATGCGAAGAAACGCTCGGTATAGTACTTGGAATTCCAATTTCTATTCTGATGCCCGTGATAAGCAACCATAAGCTCATCTCCCACATAGAAGAAGCAATGATGTCCGGTGCCTGAAGCAAAGCCGCTCCATTGCTTGTAAATAAGAGCTTCTTCGTCGTTTGTTCCGGGAAATCCCATAAGCAAATTCTTCCATATTTTGCCTTCCTCATAGGGCTTTACAAAATTGCCGAGAGGAGATTCGGATACGGCGTAGCAAACATTATAGTGCTTGTTCCAAGCACCGTTTGCAGAGTATGTCAAATAATACTTCCCATTACTTTTAATCATAAACGGAGCTTCGTTAATTTGGATTTTGTCATCACGGTACAATTCCCACTCCAACAGTATTTCTTCACTCTCGGAGTCAACCGTTCCCGGTCTTAAAAGAACCTTATATGTGGACCAATCCGCTTGATATGGATTGAACATCTCAACTCCTGCGATATGCTGATCGGTATCCCTCGTAACGAAGTACATATACATTTTACCGTCGTCGTCAACAAATATGGTTGTATCAAGACATCTTTGGGGGCATACCTCGTCATCTTGGAACAATGGATTATTCAATCCGTCAACCTCATCATTAACTAAAGGCTCATAAGGACCCAAGGGGTTATCTGCAACCACAACGCTGCATCTTCTCGTTCCCTTACCAACGGAATCCATTGCACTATAATACATATAATACATTCCATCGAAGCAATAAATCTCAGGAGCATAAACCTCGGGATTATTACATTCCCAACCGTTGTAAAGAGCGGGATCGTATATCGCATAATAAGGCACATAATCCACAAAATTCGTCGTAACATAGCAATCAACAACGTTGACATTTCTATCGCTCGTTCCAACGATATAATATGTATTATCCTCAACGTAAACGTGAGGGTCCGGCAACGGTACATCCTTCAATTCATTCATATACCATAATGAATTATTATAATCAATGGACTCACCGTTGTATTGAGAGGTTAAATCAAGATAGTCCTCATTTTCAATCAAATAATCCTTTTTGGTTTCCTGCGGTTTGCAGGAAACCAAAATCATTATGATTGCACATAAAAAAACCAAAAATCTTTTCATTTTACTTTACTAATATTTCTCGAACCTTAGCAGGATCAATTTTCAGGTTATGCTCATTATCCAAAAGCCCATTCATCTCCTGTTGAACGTCAGTAAGCTGAGTATAGCAAAATCCTTGGAACTCAGAATTGTAGATACCGTCAACAAGATCCTTCAAGCGCGCAAAAAACTCATCGTCATTTTTCGCAGCGGAGTTGTAGCCCCAATTTATGCCTACAGCATCCCTTTGAAGCATAATTCCACCAAATTCTGTTAATATAGCAGGATCACCCTTAAAGCTGTTACCGTTTGCATACACTCTTCTGAATGATTCAAACTGCGTATTGTGAGTTGATTGGTTGTATTTGGCATTAAAGTCAGCGCCGGAATAAGAATAATCGTGAATGGATAAAATATCGCTATCGGAGATATTCTCCCAACCGTCATTGGTAGAAACAAGTCTTGAGGGGTCGATTGCCTTCGTTAAGCGATACAATGACGAAGCAAAATTCTGCTGCTCGCGGTTGAGCAATAATTTTCTTACGCCCCAGGATTCATTGAGCGGAACATATGTAATAATCGACGAGAATTTCTTAGCAGTATTAAGAATCTCCTGCCATTCCTTTGTAAGGTATGCTATCTCATCACTATTGAAATTATATGCAGACGGCATTTCGCACCAAGTGAGAAGTCCAAGCTCGTCAGCATAATAGTAATAATACGGATCCTCGAACTTTTGATGCTTTCTTGCACCGTTAAAGCCCATTTCTTTAGTCAAAGCAACGTCTTTCTTGATTTCCTCAATACTTGGGGGAGTAAGACCCGAATCCTTCCAATAGCCCTGATCCAAAATCAAACGCTGATAAAGAGGCTTATTATTCATCAAAACTCTGCCGTCCTGCGTACTGATTTTTCTCATACCGAATCTTGTATGTACTGTATCAAGAAGAACGTTATTCCCATACAAATTAAAATCAACGTAGAAAAGATTGGGATGCTCGGGAGCCCAATACGTAATCTCATCAACAAAATTAAGCTCCATCATATTAACTCTGTAGCGAGTGTATTTACCGTCGGTTGAGAACATTTGGCGTTTTACAAGCTTATTATCGTAATACACCTTGATTTCAACCATATCCGCAAGTGAATTTCTGAGCTTCACTTCACCGCCAAAGGAATTGGTATCGATATCGGGAGTAATTGAAAAATCCTCAATAGAATCCTTGCCGACAAAATCAAGCCAAACGCTCTGCCAAATACCGCTGTTGGGAATATACCAACACGCCCAGGGCTCGTTTATCCAATGCTGCTTTCCTCTTGGAATCGTCGGGTCAAGCGGGTCGTAGCATTTTACTACGATAACGTTTTCTCCCTCTTTAACAAGCTTTGTAATATCAGCCGTGAAGGGCGCAAAGCCCCCTTGATGGAAAACGGCAAAATGACCGTTAACCCAAACGGTTGTAATATAATCACTTGCATTAAAGCCCAAAATAACGTCCTTATCGGCTTTATCAAAAACAAAGCTTCTTCTATACCACAAGGTATCGTGAAATTCGGTATCGCCAATTCCACTATCGGCATACTGATATGAAAAAGGAACGTTAATTTCTTTTGAAAGCTTAACATTACCGTTATGAATTCCTCTTAATTCGCCATCGTGATTATCGTCAAACTCGAATTCCCAAATACCGTTCAATGATAACCATTCATCTCTTCTAAAATGAGGTCTTGGATATTCATTTCTTAATTTCAACATACATAAACTCCTCTTATTATGCGATTTTTTTCATAAGAAAATATATTTTAATCATAAATATACTTTATTATAAGAAAAATCTTCCTGCGTGTCAAGACGAAAGCTGAAAAAATCAGCCTTCGTCCCACACATAATTTAATTATCTTTCAATACCCGCGTTTTCAAATACCTCTTTGGCATTGTAATAGTCACTGCTTACGCCCGTAACGTAGGGATGCAAGGTCTTTATTGCATTTATATCGTTTACAGTCCAAACCTCAAGAGGGATACCCGCAGCACTGACAACGTCAACAACGTCCTGAGTAGCCAACGTGTACCAGATATCAAAAACGACCTGATTTTGACCCGTCATTAAATTCATCTGTGCAAACGGAATATTGTTTGCAGCTATTTTAGTTGCATTGGTATCGGTAATAACCCAAACGAGTCGCGCCGTTGGGCAATTATACGCTATCTTTGAGAGCGCATCACCCGAGAATCCAAGCCAAGAAACGTTATCAATCATACCCGCATCGGATACAATCTTAATCAACGCCCTCGCTTCATCATCGGTCATATTTCCCTTGATTTCAATATAGGGGTGAAGCCCAAGCTCCTTGCAAAGAGCAATAAATTCAGCAAATGTTGGGATCTTCTCACCTCTGTATGCAGAAAAATCATTTACAGTATCGCTGTCGTCGTAAGAGAAATCATACTGAGAAACCTCAGCATAAGTCATCTGACTCAAATAACCGCTGCCGTTTGAGGTTCTGTCAATCGTATCATCGTGAAGCAATACGGGAACGCCGTCCTTTGTAAACTGAACGTCACATTCAACGTATTCAAATCCGTGATTATATGACTCACGATAAGCAGCAAGTGTGTTTTCGGGAGCCAAATACCATCCACGATGATTAATTCCAATCATAGTTTCCTTTGTTGCGGGATTGTTAACCGAGCCGTTATTTGAAACATTTCCGTTTTCGTCGCCCGCCTTAATGCCCTCAACCTTGAACATACTGTGAATATTCGCAAGCTCGTCATCGGTCAATTTTTCTCCAACCTTACCCTCGGAATTGAACTTACCAATGGTAATAACGAAATATCCCGTAAGATAAGAGGTAGTATATGTTCTTTCTTGAGGATTTGTCCAAGTCGTATTCCAACCGGAATCCTTCCAAACGCCATCGGTTGCGCTCTCCTTATCGGTGGTTTCCATAACGCCCCAGCAATAAACCGAGGTGTCACCGAGGAAGGTTATCGTTGTTCCCTTCGACATTCTGACCTTTACCAATATTTTCATACGGGTGTTGTTGCTAACCCAGGGAGAGCCGAACATAGCGGGCTGCTCATTGAATTCCTCTTCACTCAGATATTCAAGCGTTGGCTCGGGAACATATGGCTCTACTATATGTATAATACCCGTATCAACGCCGTTGATGTGCAAATAATCACCAATAACGGAGATTTTTGCGGGAGTGCCGTTAAAGAGCTTCGTGTTTCTGCCGTTTATATACCAAACACCGTTTTTGCTTTCAATCGCGGGAGCTTCATCGCCGGTGCCCCTGATAGAGCCAACCAAAGCCCACGCGCCGCCAATAAACTGATACAAATTATAGGTGTCCTGATCCAAGCAAAGCTGACCCTCAAGAACGCCCTCGGTTTCAGTGGGCTCACCAACCTCGATAAGCCAATCCTGCACCTTTTCCTTTTTAGTGGTTGTGGTAACCTCGGTATTGCTATCGTTTCCACAAGCAACAACGGGAAGAAGCATCAATATTGCTAAAATTAATGTTAATATCTTTTTCATTTGTTTTTTACCTTACAACCTGCGATTTGCCGAAAGGCAAATCGCAGGTTAAAACTGTTTAATTATTTAATAACGCCGATTATTTCATTAGCATCAGGGCCTGTAACAGTTCCGTTGTTATGGTTTGTAGTCTGAATTGTATCAAGATAAGTAGAAACCTCAAGATGTCCTACTATTCCGCCAATAATTGCCTGAGCACCGGTTACAGAACCATTATTTGTACATTCAGTAACGTTACCCATACATTTACCGACAATACCGCCGACTTCACCCTGAGCAGTCAAATTACCGTTGTTTACACAATTAGAAACCTCGCCGTGAGTATCGGCTGCAATACCGCCACAACCCCAGCTTGGAGTACTAACGTCACCATTGTTTACACAATTCGTAATCAAAATAGCAACATTATTATCCTTTTGTGAAAGACCGAACACACCGCCTACCGCAGTTGAAGTACCTATAATATTACCGTGGTTTACACATTCAGATATTGTTACGGTAATACTTGCATCACTTCCTCTTTCAGCATATCCAACGATACCTGCCAAAGCCCAAGTTCCGCTCACGTCACCATAGTTTACACAATTGTATACCGGCTTTTTAGCCAAACCAACTATACCACCAAGTTGACCGCTACCCTTAATATCACCATAGTTATAGCAATTTTCAATCTTACCTGTAGTCTTTGTTGTACCTGCAATACCGCCAACACAAACACTGGTTGTACTTGTTACGTTACCAAAGTTTACACAATTCTTAACATCGTGTCCGCCCGAACCTGCGATACCACCGATAATGTAGCTAGAACCTGTAACGTCACCGTAGTTTACACAGTTAGTTACTGTTGATGCTTGATTTTCTGCATTACCAACTACACCGCCAAGTGTGGATTTACCGTTAACTGTTACATAGTTTGTAAGATTTTCAAGCATACCACCGCTAGCACAATATCCAACGATACCGCCCGTAGCTTCAGTTGTAGAATTGGAAATCTTACCGTAAACGCTGAGATTCTTGAGATAACCGCCCTCAATAGTACCGAACAAGGAAGCATTCTGATCAAGTCCTCTAACGGTGCAATGATTTCCGTCAAAGAAGCCGTAGAAGCCCTTTCTTGTAGACCAACCGGTGTATTTACCAACGTACAAATCGTGACCATTGAGATCAATACTCTGCGTCAATTTGAAATACTTGCCCGAGAAGTTAGGTACCTGTTCGCCTGCAGCATTAACAACACCGGCTATATAGGCAAGGTCCGCGCCGCTTGTAACGAGGTAAGGATCTTCTTGTGTTCCACTTCCCTTCAAGCTCTCGCTTACCGTTGTACCGTCCCAAACCGCAACGGTTGAATAGTAAACAGTTCTTGTTAACTCATCGTGAATTGTACTAAGGATAAAGTAATCGTATTCTGCAACGTAGCCGTCTACCGCAGGAGCGGTTACAACGCACATACCCTCATCATTTGACTTTGTGAATGTTACTATAGGAGCTTCTGCGTGATTAACTATATATGTTGTTTCAGCATACAAGCCAATAGTAACTGTAGCCACTACGCTATCACCTGCCCAAAGCTTGATAATAACGTGATGATTAAGCTCCTCGGCAGTTACCTTATCTACTGTATTGGTAACACCCGCAAACAATTTAGCACCCGAAACAGTGCTTTCGTTAGCAGAGGAGTAAACTCCCTCATAATAGTTCCAACCAAGGTCAAGCTTGGTTTCGCCGTATTTACCCAAAATGAAATCATTCAAGCTGATTACGTCCGCCGTTGCGCCAAGCTCCGTAGCATCTGCACCATAGAACTTGTCACCGTTAAAGAACGTATCAACAACGGTTTCACCAATTTTAACTTCTCTGTAATATACGCCGTTATTGTAATACTTTTCAAGCAATGCCTGAAGCTCAAGAGCTACGGGATCATCCGTTGCAGAAACCGTCCTCTTATAACCGCATTCGCAAGAATATACCATAAAGCCCTCGGCATTCAAAATACCGCCGTCAAAGGTGTGGGGCTCTTCATTATAAATGTAACCGCACTCGCACGCCTTGTGGTGTGATTTTTCGTTATAGGAATCCTTAAAATCGTGAGGATCGGCATTAAGAGAATCTGTCAAATCAAGTGTGAACTGGTTATGTTCCTGATAATACTTTCCTGTATCGGTACAAATCCACTCAACCTCCATCTGACTTCCGTCCTCGGAGAAGTAAAGCATACATACCATACCAACGCCGCCCTTTTGAGGATCCATCCACTGCGAGTCGATAAGCATCTGGTTTACAACGTTACCGTGAAGACCCTCTGATTTCAAAACCAATACATCTTCTACGGGAGTATGTCCACTCATAACCAAGAAAATGTTAGGGTGTCTTGAAACGAATTTTTCCCAAATCTGCTGACCGTTGTTGTAACCTCTATTGTTTCCGCCAACGCTTGTGTCAACGTCCGAACCCGAGTGAATATTTCCACTAGAAGGTACGTTCTTATATGTAAGACGTTCTCCATCATATCCGTGATATGCGTGAGTTGTAACGATAACCTTATGGTTAGGATGAGCTAAAACAACTTCATTTGCCCACTCAAGCATTTCATCACTTGCACCGAAGTCCAAGGTCAAGAATAAATAATCTGTTTTACCGATAGTAAATAATTTATAAGAGTTTCTGATGTCGCCCTCGGTCATAAAGCCGTCGAACTGACTCATATAGGTTTCGTTTGCAAAATACTTATTGAAATATTTCGTTTCGTCGTGGTTACCGCGAATCAAAGAGTAAGAAATCTTACCGTCGAGCTTAGAAATATATTGCTGAGCGCGAATCCATTCTTGCTCCTTGTTAGCAGTGTTCCAGTCCTCGGTAATATCACCAAGACCGAATACGTGAGCAATCTTCTTTGATTCCTGATTTGCAAGAATCCAATCGTAAATACCTTCCATCTTTTCGGGAGTATATTTAGAAAGCCACTGCGTATCGCCAACTACCGCAAATGAATAAGCATAGTCAAGCGTGGGCTCGTGAGAATCAAGCCATTCCTTTGAAATATTAAATCCATTGGGTGACAAATCCAAAATATCGTCATCGCCGCTGTTTTCGTTAAGCTCGTAGTGAACGAGAATATCCTCTGCCTTGCTGTTAATTCCGTTTGCAGCCGAAGTAGCGATTTCAGCTATCGTTCTAACGTCGGAATAAGCCGCAAGAGATTTTATCTGACCCTTGAAATAGTTACCGTTGTTGCTTCTGCCATCGCCACCAACGATAAATCTATACGTTGTAATATCAGCAGCCAAATCCGCAGTGATAGCTACGCTCTGAGCAAGCTCACCGTCAAGATATACGGACATCTTTGCGTTATCTATGTCAAACGTAAATGCGATATGTACCCAATCTCCCGTTCTTACGTCAACTTCATTAAATCTAATATCTTTGATATTAGCACCTGCGTCCGTGTAATAGAATCTCGGAATACCGTTTTCGTGAATTTCAAACAACCAGTCTTGTCTAATACCCATATAGTTGCCAAAAATAGCACCAACACGACCGGTAAAATTAGGATCAACGTAAATTACCGCTTCAAGTGTCAAGGGTGTCTTAGGAAGCTTTTCGTCCATTTTGTAGAACGTTGATGCCAAGAAGGATAAGCCGTTAAGCTCAACGTCGGGATTACCGCCCTGGTTTCCACCCTGGTTTCCACTATTGTATTCATCATATGTAATCTTCTGCGCGGATTTTTTACCGCACTCCATACAAGTGAAGGTCTTGATACCGTCACTGTCCACGGTGGGAATAATGGTAATTACACCGTTATTCCAAGCGTGCTCTGCAAGACCGTCCTTTTCACCGCACTCACAAGCATACCAGTGATGAGTAGCATCGTTTGAATACGTATCATCAAAGCTATGAGTATGCTCGGGCTCCGGTGTGGTCTGCTTAAACATATCCATTATGCTGCTCACGTCACAAGAGCAAAGAAGCATAACCAAAGCCATCAATAAAGCTACTAAAATTTTAATTTTCATTTTAAATCCCCCTTTGGTGATTTTTATTATAATCTATTCTTAACAAATAAATTATCTCTTTACTATACCGTTAGCCGTAACGTCTGCCACCTCGGAATTATCGTTCCAAAGTGCGCCGAGCCAACTGAAGTTTGTACCGTTAAAGCCAACCTTAATTGCGTGCGTGGAGGAAATACCCTCAACACAAAGCTCAACGGTTGTAACGAGCTTGCCGTTCACCGTTTCGGTTTTAGACACGCCGTATGTGATATTGTTAGAATAAGTTGCAACGCCCTCATAGAAAATAACGGTATAGGACGTGCCGCTATTCAACTTAAATTCGATATTATCGTTGAGCCACCAGCTGCTGTTAAGCGGGCTCCACGCTCCGTGAGTAAGCTCAAAGGACATATAGAGATTGCCATCCTTGATCATACCCGAGAATTTAACCGACAAATTGCCGTTCGTTGCCGAAATAACGTCGCCAACGTATTCACCCTCGGAAATCACCGCGTCGAATACGATACCGCTCATAGTGAGATCGCCAACCGTAACGTCAACCGTTGCGGATTTACCTGCGCATTCAACGGTAATTGTCGCATTTCCCTTTTGTGTAGCGAACAAAAGACCGTTTTCGTCAACGGATACTATTTCGGGATTGCTTGACGTGTATTTTACGAAATAATCAACGTCAGTAGATTTCTTAACGTCCAACTGATGAGTCGTTCCCGATTGTGTAAAGCCCAAATTGAGCGTTTTTTCAACTATAAGCTCAAAATCCGCTTCATCGTAGCGATTTTCAAGCGAAACGCCGTTAAGGAAGTTAATTCCCGCGTTAACGAACCTCTGTGCGCCCTGGGTGTCCGCGCCGTCCTTATATAATTCCTCACTTGCAATTCCTGATACGCTTGCGGAAGTAAATCTTGAGGAATACATATACTGACCCTCGGGGTTCTTGATATACGCAATAGCGGTATATGGGGTGTTAAGATCCTCATAAAGCACGTCGGTAAGCTTGCCGATAAAATAAATATCCGCGCTTTCCTCGTCAATTTTTTCGCAGGTCACCTCTGCTTTAACGTGCTTGTAATTAACGAACGCTTCGTCAAGCGCCTCGAAATAATTGCCTTCGATATTATTCTTTGTCAATTCTGCCGTGGGAACGAAAATAAAGCCGTATTCATACTTATTGCGAGTATCGTAAGTTGTCAAATTAGCTTTAAATTCAAGTCCCGTTTCATCAACTAAAAGCTTGATTTCATCGTCAATACTTACTCTTTCATTGAAATAGGAATCATTTTCCTCTTCAAATGTTTCAAGCAACGCAATAAATGCTTCGCCAAGATACTGCTGACCTGCAGCGTTAAAATGCCAGTCATCGTGCTGAACAAGAGGAATACAGTCAACGCAACCAACGTTATCAATTTCGCTCGCAACCGTTGTCATAGCCGCTCTAACCATACCCTGATACGTGGGCGGCGCACTGTTTGCCGTATTCCACTTGGGAAGACCGCAAATAAACGGAACCTTGCCGCAATCGTAACCCGTTAGCTCGCTGAGCATATTTCTCGTATCGTAAATGAGAGTTTCAAAAAGCTCTCTGTATGCAGAAGCCATTTCAAGCGTAAACATTTCCGCCTCGCCCTGCATCCACCAAACACCCTTGATAACGGGTGTGTAGCCATCCTCAATAAGCAACTGAAGAGCATCTGCAACAGTTTGCTCAAAGCGTCTGTACATATTGCCTATCATAGGATTTTTAGAAGTATCAACGTTATTGTTTTTAATATATGTGGGAGAAGTCCAAGTTCCCTGCTTAATGGAAACCTCGTATTGAGTGTCGGGGAAAAGATGGGTAGCACCCCAAGCGCACTTAATAATTGCATTCATTTCACCGTAATCGGCTATAGCGTTGGCAATACCGATCTCCGCGCCCGAACGGTTAGAAGCAACGCCCATTCCAAGTGTAACGGGCTCAAATCCTGTGTCAAGATTTTTTCCGTTCCAACGTTCCTGCTCGCCGTAATAGAGAACGTTTTCAAATCCTTCGGTAAATCTTTCGTCGGATTTAGCTATTTTATTGCCGCTGTCCATACCGTAACCAACGGCATTTGACTGACCTGCAATCAAATATACGTTAATTATTTTTTCATTTCCTGTCACACGTACTCCATCATTTTGCTTCTGCTCTTCTCTGCCAAAGAGGTTGCACGAAGCCAAAGAAAATACTAAAAGCAACAACAATATCAAAGAAATATTTCTTATTTTCATTATTGTTCACCTCATTTTTCACAGTTTTCCAAATTGGGCAAGAAAGGGCAAAAGCCCTTTCTTGCATTAGTTATTAATTAAAGAATTATTCTGTGTACTTCAAGTAGGATGCACCACTACCAACAACTTCTCCGATAGATGTAGTGGTTGTTCCGGTTGCCGTTCCATAGCTGTAGCAGTTAGTTGCAGTTTTATTGATCATACCAAAAACGCCTCCAACATAACTCTTTCCGGAAATATTACCATAGTTTACACAATCAGAAAGAGTACCCTTTGCATCTTTAGAAGCACCGCCAATACCGCCAATATATGAATTAGCAGTACTTGTAACGTCACCAAAGTTTGTGCATCCGGTAATCGTACCTTTAGCAAAGCCGGCAATACCACCTATCTGATAGCTTGTTGCATTAATATTACCATAATTCACGCAATTTATCGCATAAGATACAGTATCTTGAGCAAGCCAACCAACAACACCGGCTACCTGCTGAATACCTGTAACATTTACATAGTTAGTTATGTTTTCAACAGTAGCATTTTGCAAATAGGATACTAAACCTGCCACTCCCTTTGCTTCGGTTGTTGTAACTGTACCGTATGTGCTCAAATTCTTGATATAACCATCTATAAGCATACCAAACAAGGACTGTGTAGCATTTATACCCTTAATTGCACAGTTATTTCCATCAAAATATCCGTGGAATACTTTGCCTGCTGTATAGCCACCGATCTTCAATTCATTACCGTTAAGGTTGATGCTCTTTGTCATCTTAAAATACTGACCCTTGAAGTTAGTAGCACCTTTAGCTGCATCGTTTACAACCTTTGCAATATATGCAAGATCCGCGCCACTCTGAACGAGGTAAGGATCTTCAGCCGTACCCGAGCCGGCAAGAGATGTACTTACGCTTGTACCGTCCCAAACGTCAACTTCAGAATAGTAAATTGTAAATGTATAAGTTGCTGCTGCATCGTGGAAGCCGAACTTCACATATTCGTGAGAAGCTGTTCTGCCTGCAATTTCACGAGCATTGATAGTTGCGATAGAATTTGTCAACGTAACGTCTTCTTCAACTGACTGTGTATAAGTTCCTTCTGCAAATGCATAGTTATATGTATATGTAACCTTTGTTGCAGTAACGTTAAGTGTTACTGAAGCGGGTGCTAAGGTTTCTGTTGCAGTATGAGTAGCATCGTTTCCGCAAACCTTAGTTGCCGTGCAAGTTAATTCGTCTGCAGACCACAAATATGATAATTCATATGCGTGACCAAGAGCTGGAATCTCTTCCTGTGCAACGGTTGTTTCACCGCAAACCGTACACTTCTTACCTTCTGTAAGACCTGCTTCCGCACAAGTTGCTTCCTTACCCGAAAGAACGGATTCTTCGTGACCGTAAGCATTAACTACTTCTTGTGCAACAGTGATTTCACCGCAAACTGAACACTTCTTGCCCTCTGTAAGACCTGTATTAACGCAATCGGGCTCAACTGCGGGAATTACTTCTTCTGTATGATCAGCCAAAGGAAGTGCCTTTGTTTCTCTGCTGATTTCTTCGCCACAATTTGCACATTTAACAACGCTCTCGTAAGAACCTGCTACTGTGCAAGTTGATTCAACTCTGTTTTCTTCAACCGCATCTGCAGGAACGTGATCTGTGCAAAGATCTGTTTCACAAACGTCGCATTCATAGTCGCCGTTTTCGTCCTTATGTCCTGCTGCCGGAACTACTTCCTGTGCAATAAGTGTTTCACCACAAACCGAGCACTTCTTTCCGTCTGTAAGACCTGTTTCCGTACAAGTTGCTGCCGTGCCCGCTACTGTTTCTTCTGTATGTCCGAGTGGTGAAACTCTTGTTTGAGCAACGAGAATCTCACCGCAAACTGAACATTTCTTGCCCTCTGTAAGACCTGTTTCCGTACAAGTGGGGGCCTTAGCCGCTATAACCTCTTCGGTATGACCGAGTGCCGCAACCACTTCCTGTGCAATGAGAACCTCGCCGCATACTGAACAGTGCTTACCTTCTGTAAGACCGGTGCTGTCACAATCTGCCGCAACTGCCGCATCAACTACTTCAGTGTGTCCGAGAGCATCAACTACCGTTTGCGCAACAAGAACCTCATTACATACTGAACAGTGCTTTCCTGCAGTCTTACCTGCTTCCGTACAAGTTGCTGCCACTGCCTCATCAACTACTTCAGTGTGTCCGTTTTCTTTGATTTCCTTCTGTTCAACGAGAACCTCGTCACATACTGAGCAATGCTTACCCTCTGTAAGACCCTTTTCGGTACAAGTGGGCTCGCGCATTTCGTCAATAACTTCCTTGTGTCCCTCGTGAGGAATTACTTCCTGAGAAACGATTACTTCCATACATACCGAGCAGTATTTACCTTCAGTAATACCGTCTTCCGTACAAGTAACCTCTTTGCCGTTTTGTGTAACAACCGTGTGCTCGGCCTTTTCGCCGTAGCTTTCGCCGCATTTTTCACATACGGCTGCTTCCGTACACGTTGCCGTGCCGCCTGCGTGCTCGCAAGCCGCGGGAGTTGTGGGCACGGGATCCTCGCCGCAAGCAGTAAATACTGCAAGCGTAAGAACGATAACCATTACCACTATGAGTGTTTTAATGATGTGTTTCATAGTTTTTTCTCCTTTTAATTAAGATTTTTTATGATTAATTAAATAATCAACTAACTAAAAATTGTGTCTTCCTTCACCACGGTCTGTATTTTGCAACAATATCATCAAAATTGATGCTTCTGTTTATCTCGGAATGCTCATTCAAAAATTCAACCAAATCCTCCATCTGCTCATAGGTAATGTTAATATCCCCGTCGCAAATAGTAACTCTGAGTGCCTTTGAATCAATCCAAAACAGTCTTTTTTCAAAATCCTCAACGTCTATAGGCAAATTATTGTCCTTAACGTATTGCTTAAACAATTCGTTTTCAAACAAAATTCCCGCAGGTGTGTCGAGCGTGTATTTTGTGGGAGCTTCCTTCATCTCCAACTTGTCGGGCTCGCGCTTTTCTTCAAATTTCACGCCGTCAAGCTGAATTTTCGCTTCATTAATAATCAAATCGGTGTTCAGCGCAACGTAAACCTCATATTCTCCGCCCTCAAGCTCAAATGAGTCCGTAGCGTCGCGATAGGATTTCACGTCGTCAATGTCAACCTCGATACTAACGCGCTCCGTGGAATTCGCCTTAACAAATGCCTTAGCAAACGCCTTTAATTCCTTAATGGGTCTGTATATATCGGAATTCTTCTTTCCTATATATATTTGGATAACGTCCTCTCCGTCGATTTTGCTCTCATTGGTAACGTCCAAGGAAACGCTAATCTTTTCGTCCGTAACGTTATATTCAAAATTTGAATAGCTGAATTCAGAATAGCTTAGTCCATATCCAAAGGGCAAAATAAAGCCGTTTTCGTGATTATCATAATACCTATATCCAACAAAAATATCATCGTGATAATAGGTATGATAAATATCGCGTCTTGCATATTCGTCATTGATGGGATTTTGCGAAAGTGATGAAATCCACGTTTCGGGCAAGCGTCCGCTTGGGTTGTGAATTCCAAACAAATTGTTGAAAATTGCTTCACTCTGACCCTCACCTGCAAGGTAAGTGATAAACATCGAATTGGATTTTTCAAAAACCTCTCTAACGTTCACAACGCTTCCGCTTACAAGCACGGTTGCAAAGGTATTAAATACCTCCTTAACCATATTCAAAACTTCAATTTGCTGAGGACGAAGATCAATAGTGCTTCTGTCAATGCCCTCGGACTCATCGTGCTGATACTGACCGAGGAATAACAACACCTTATCGTATTTGCCCTGATATTTTTGCAATTCTTCCGCAGTAACGGTTGCCTTTTCCTCGTCGAAGCACTCAATGAAGTCATATTCAACACCGTTTTCATTCAAAACGTCAAGGAACGTTGTGTCGCGGTATGCATTAACCCAACCGCTTCCCTTTCCAACGAATCGCGCGTGATTTGCAAAATATCCAAGCACCAAAATCTTGTTATTCTTCGCTATTGGCAAATAAGCGTTCTCGTTTTTAACCAAAACGAGAGTTTTGTCCGCCACACTCACCGCCTGCGCGTGAAGCTTGTCTAAGTCAAGCTCCAAAAGCGGCTTCGTGTCCTTAAATTTTGAAATAGTTTGATAAAGCTCGTTATCCAATTTGATAAGATCCTCATCATCAAATGTCTTTCCATAACCCCTGTCCATAAAATCATAGCTCATTTTTGCCAAGGGCATTTCAATGTTAAGTCCCGTTTTAAAGGTTTTTCCCTTATCACTCACCGCGCACCAGTCCGACATAATGAGCCCCTTGAAGCCAAACTCTTTTCTAAGCTTCTTTTGCAACAAATACTCGGATTCATTAACGTAAACTCCGTTAATTCTGTTGTAAGAGGTCATAATCGACGAAGGATTTGAATATTTGAGAGTATATTTAAAGCCTCTCAAATAAATTTCATTCAAAGCGCGAAGCGAAACCTCGCTGCTGTTCACCGTTCTTCCGTGCTCTTGAGAATTGCACGCGTAATGCTTAACACAGGCTCCAACGCCCATATCCTCAAGTCCGTTAACGTAATTTGCCGCCAAAACACCCGTTAAATATGGGTCCTCGGAGAAATATTCGAAATTTCTGCCACACATTACGTATCTCTTGATGTTGATTCCGGGCGCTAACAAAATATTCGTTTTGTGATGTAAGCACTCCTTTGCAATAAGCTCACCCGTTTCATAGCAAGCATCCTTGTCAAATGACGCCGCCAAGGCACTCGGTGTTGGCATACAAACAGTTTGAATTACTTCATTCTGCTCTGTAAAGCCATTTTTCAGGGGCTTTCGGAGTCCGCTTGGGCCGTCATTCAAAATAATAACGTTCTCGGGGTCGCGATAGCTCGCGATTTCCCAAGCGGAAAGCCCAGTAAGATATTTGTATCTATTATATCTTTCGTTTTTGTTCATAAAATTAATTAACTAATTCACTAATTGAGAAGTAAGAGCCGATGTTTTCCTCTGCCTTTTCGGTAAGGTCGCCCTTAACCAAATAATTATCTGCATTGCTCTTCACACCATCAACGCTTGAAACGTTATTGTAGTTGAAGCAAAGCATAATATCCTCGGGATTTTTCACTCCGAGATCGGCGTAGCTGATATAAAGCTCAAGCACAAGGCCCTCCGATTCTCCGCAATTCATAAGACCGCTTGTTGTAACGTGGAACGCAAAATTTGAAATCTTCTTATTGTAAACAAGATTTCCGTATTCAAGCTTAATATCGTCACTATCCAGACTCAAGCCCTTGTTGTAAACTCTCAAAAGGTTAGCCGCACTCAAGCAAATCGTAGTTCTGCTTGCAATGTCGCCTTCGGTAAGGTAAATAATGAAGTCGTCGTTATTTCCCTTCTGACCCATATCACCCTTCTTCCAGTTTTCACCGTCCGTCCAAATCTCGCTATCGCTGATTTTAGCAGCAACATAAAGACCTGAGTTACTGTTAACAATGTACACCTCACCTAAGCCGTTTGGCAATTCAAGCTTTTTTGAGCTTGTGTATTCCGTGAGATTTCCGTCAACGTAAGGATGATTTTCAACAACGTTCACAAGGAAAGGATATTCCTTGATACCATCTGCAGTTTTTATCTTTGCATTCACCGTTTGCAAGCCCGCCGTGTTGCAATCGTATTCGGAATACTCTTCAACCTTAACGCAGCTGCTATACAAGTTGGTAAAAGTTGCCTCAACATATTTGGGCAAATCAATCTTAACACCGAGTGGGACACTAACCGCAGGCGTGTCAATTGTTTCCACAACTCTCGTTTCGTTGTAGGAAAGAATCTCAGCAGCAATTCTGTTACCCAAAATCATATTGCTCTCTGCACCAAAGTGCCAGGGCTCAAACGTGTTGGTGTACAAATCGCTCGTTTCAACGAAGGAAACGTTAGTCATATTTTTTGCAACGTTTTCCTGAATTGCTCTCAATGTATTGGAATACTTTGCGCTGTTGGTCAATGCCTCTGTAACAACAACGGGCATATCCGCATCGTTAAAGTAAGCTCTGAAGTCATTGATGAAATATGTCAACGTTTTTTCATATATTGCCATATTATCATCAAATTTCGCATCCTGCTCACCGTGAACGAACGCCATACCGTCGATAACCACCTCGTATCCAAGCTCCGTAAGGTCTGCAATCGCCTTTTCAACCAAGGAATAAAGGTTTTTCGTAAGAGGACCCGTTTGTTCACCCTTCTCGGTTTCACCCACCTGATCAAAATTCAAATATGAAGCGACCTCGCTATCGTTTATCGCAGAGCTTGAATACCAATGGTCGGTAAATGTTGATCCACTTGCCGTATATTTTACGATAACTGACTTATATTCCGCATCAAATTTGGGATATACAGAAGCCATCGTCTGACCCATACCAAGCTCAGGACCGAATTCCGAAGGATAATCGCCGTATCCGGTCTCCAAAACATCAATGCTTTTGGATTCGTCAATTCCGGGAATATTTACCAAATCGCCCATTGGCAATCCGTCCGCCAAAATATCGACGTCGATATTTGCTTCCTTGTCCTCTTCACTCAAATCGTTAACAAGAGCTTTACCTCTTGCGCCCGATTGACCTGCCAAAACAACAAGATGAACTCTGTTTTCCTCGTCAACCGTGTTATTATTATCAGAGGGCTCGGTTTTCTTATCGTTTTTGCACGCAACAAGGGGCAAAAGCATTAAGCAAACCAATAAAAATGCTAATAATCTCTTCATTTTTACCTCCTTACTTACCAAGAACCACGATTTCGTTCAACGCAACTGCGGCGTCGGATTTCACGCAAATAACTACGTGGTCAGCTTCAAAGGTGTTCAAAAATTCAATAGTAAAGGCACTTGTTGGGAAAATAAATTCCTTTGCATCGTTAACGTATGAATCGTGCGCAAACTGTGCATATTGAACAACGTTTCCGTTACCGAAATCGATGTAAACTATTTCAGACAAGAGCTTTTCATAATAAGCGCTATTGTAAATAGCAATTCCGCCTATTTCATAAGCTCTGTCGAATTTCAATTCAATAAATGAATAACCCGTGCCAAGAGAAACCTCTTTTTCCTCTTGTCCCGGAAGGTTGTAGCAGTCCACGATGTAATTATCGTTAATTGCTCCTGCATTCGTAACGTTTTCAGACTTAACCTGCGCCGAAGGAGCGATATTATAATATCCGCTTAATTCCTCGGGAAGAGGTTGAATTGAATACGTAGGTCCATTACAAAATGGCACTCCGTTTTCATCAAAGTGAAGATAATCGAATGCAAAATAACGCTCCTCATATCTTCCGTTATTGCCCGCGCGGTTTTGATGCGCGTGATAACCAATCATAATCTGACCACCAATCTTAAAGAAGCAATGGTGAGCCGTGCCCGAGTTAAAGCCCGTCCACTGACTGCTAACGGTTGCATTTCCGATATTCGTTCCGGGATAACCGAGCAAAAGGTTTGTCCAAGTTCCGCCTGATTGATATGGCTTTGTGTAATTGCCAAGGGGCGAATCTGACACCGCATAGCAAACGTTATAGAATTTATCCCAACAACCGTTCACGGAATAGGTCAAATAATATTTGCCGTTTGACTTAATAATGTAAGGAGCTTCCGCAATCGGCTTGCCCTCTCTAAACATTTCCCAAGACAAGGGCTTCAAAATCGAATTCGTTGAATTCAACGCACCGGGAACAACCAAGGAAGTGTAGGTGCTCCAATCCGCCTCATAGGGACTGTTCAATTTCACACCGACGATGTGCTGATTTTCATTACTGATAACGCTGTAATACATATACATTTGTCCGTCATCATCAACAAAAATCGTAACGTCCAATCCGCCATAGCGCGTATTTTGATCCAAGAAAATTGGACTTGTCAATCCGTCAACCTTATCATTTTGCAAGGGTCTGTAAGGTCCTAATGGTGTATCTGCCACTACAACACTGTTGCGACGAATTCCGTCCTTGTCGTGAGCACTATAGTACATATAGTAAACTCCGTCAAAGCAGTAAAGCTCGGGAGCAAACACCTGAGGATCCGTATCGTGCTCCCAACCGTCGAACGTATCGGGATCGTATATTGCCATATGTCTTTGATAGGTTACAAAATCCTCTGTGGTATAGCAGTCAATAACCGTATTATCTCTATCAGTAGTTCCCACTATGTAATATTTTCCATCCTCAACGTAAACGTGGGGGTCGGCAAGGGGAACGTCCTTAAGGTTGTTAACGTACCACATTGAATCGTCATAGGTGAGTTCCTTGCCGTCATATGTAAGCGCGTGATCAATGTAATCAACGCCCTCAAACAAGTTTGATTCAACCGATTCGGAATACTTGTTTTCCTCTTTTTTACATCCAGACAAAACCGACAAGAGCATTACCGCTATCATTAAGATAGATATTTTTTTAATCATTATCAAACCTCCAAATCTATCAAAAAACTTAGATTCTATCTCCGCAGCTATCGTCGAAAATCAAAATCTTATCCTTATTCATTGCCAATTCAACATCAGTATGAGGTTTAATCAAAACGTTTGTTGAAATCTTGGCAATAATATTAGAACCGGCAAATTCGGAGTGAATCAAAAGCTCGCTTCCAAGCAATTCAACGATGTTGGAATTAACAACGAATTTATCAGTCTTATTTCCTGTGAATTCATCATTCAAAACTATATCCTCAGGTCTAACACCAACTCTGATAGGATGCTTACCCGCCAATGCCTTTTCACATTTAGCCAAAAGATTTGAAGCAACCTCATAAAGATTGTTAACGAACTGAATGTCCGTGGAATTCAAATTGATATTGCTCTTAACGTTCTTCTTGTTGTTTTTCTTCTTTGGTTTCTGATAATACAAAGCATCTTCAACAACGATTTCCTCCTTACTGAACACCTGAGCATTATGCAAAATTCCGATATCTCTCGAAGGAATTTTATCAAAGCTCAAAAGCGGCTCTCTGATCCTCAGCAACCACTTTTTGTCAACCTTGGGATTGCCGTTGTTATCTTCCTTGTAGTGAGAAACCAAATCCTTAATAGCTGCTCCGCATTCGGTATCCTGGACTATTTTAAGAACCTCGTTAACCGCCTTTTCGATAGCATAAGCATCCTTTTGCGCATCAATGCTGAAGAGAACCTTATCAAGCACCTTCAAGGCGTGCATCTTCTTGAAGTCATCAGTATCAAGCATTCTTCTGAGATCCTGAATCTTCGCCTTATAGTATTCGTTGTGTCTGGCAACGTAATCCTCGGACAAGGAAATCTCATAGCCACTCTTGAAAAGGAGCTTACCGTTATCGTATTCCGCATCAAAAATATTCATCGCAGGCGAGCCGATAAAGGTCGCAACGAAGATATTGCTGGGATTGTAATAAATTTCCTGAGGAGTTCCGATCTGCTGCACCCAGCCCTTACTCATAACCACTATTTTGGTAGCCATTGTCATAGCTTCCGTCTGGTCGTGAGTAACGTAAATGGTGGTTGCGCCAATCTGCTCGTGAATTCTAACTATCTCACTGCGCATCTGAACTCTCAATTTAGCATCCAAGTTGGAAAGCGGCTCGTCCATCAAGAAAAGCTTCGCATTTCTAACTATAGCGCGTCCCAAGGCAACACGCTGCATCTGACCGCCGGACAATTCCTTGGGTCTTCTGTCAAGATATGGACCAAGGTCCAAAATTTCTGCCGCCTCGAATACTCTTCTTCTGATTTCCTCCTTGCTCATTTTCACCAAATGATATTGGGGCTCACCGTCCTTCAAAAGACGGTAATTTTCGTCCATAGTGTATCCCTTGGAAGAAATCTTCTTCGTTTCAGCATCAATAGTTGCTTTTGCACTCTGCTTGATTTTTTCGGGGTCAGCTGCCTTTGTTTTGCAAAGAATTTTCGCCGCCTCGTCACAAATCTTCATTTTTGTTGCAACGTATTCAACGGCAGTTCCGTAGCTCAATGCCTTATCCTTTGCATTGGCAACCGCCTCCTTGAATTCGTCAATTCTGCCGTTCAAAACGTCAATAACCTGCGTATTTGCCTTAACGAGCGTAGCTTCCATTGGCATTCTGAACTTGCGAGCGCGAAGTGGGAATGCAATATTGTCAAACACAGTCATTTGAGGATACAACGCATAATTCTGGAACACCATAGAAATATCGCGATCCTTACTGCTCGTATAATTCGACAAAACCTTGTCAATATACAAGAAGCCGCTCGTGATATTTTCAAGTCCTGCAATCATACGAAGCGTGGTTGACTTACCGCAACCCGAGGGTCCAACCAAAACTATGAAATCATTTTCGGATATATCGATATTGAAATCATAAACGGCCTGGACTCCGTTAGGATAAATTTTATTAATATCCTTCAAGGATACAAAAGCATCAACGTCATTGTTTGCTATCTTGTATCCGCTTTTCTTTAAAATTTTACCCGCATCTTTAGATGACACTTCCATCGCGCCATCAACGGGCTTATTATCTAAATTAGCCATTCAATCCACTCCTTATCCTTTGATTCCGCTGCTTGACATACCCTCAATAATCTTATCTTGGGCAATTATATACATAATCAACACAGGCAATAAGCAAATAACACCGCCCGCCAAAGCCGAGCCAATTAAGTTACTGCTCTTTGAGTTGTTAATTATGTATGCCATACCTACCTGCAAGGTCCACAAGTCATTGTCCTTCGCGCCGTAAAGCATCTGAGGCCAAATGAGATCGTTCCAGCCGCCCATAAATCCAAACAAGCCCTGAACGAATAAAACTGTTTTGCCAAGCGGCAATACGATTTTGTAAAAAATCTTGAAATTATTGTATCCGTCCATTTTGGCAGATTCTATGAGATCCTTTGGAATCGACTCAAAGAACGTCTTTATCAGATACATTCCGTAAACGCCGCCAAGACCGGGGATAATAAGAGCCAAGAGAGATCTGTTAAGTCCCATAGAATAAACCATTGACTGATTACCAACGGCGGTTGCCGCGCCGGGAATGATCATTGAAGCAATAATTCCCGCAAACAAAACGTTGCGATATTTAAAATCAATAAAGGTAAATGCATAAGCCGCCAAGGATGCAACGAAAAGGTACAAAACCGTTCCGCCGATAGCGGAAAAGCAGCTATTCAAAAACCAAGTTCCGATCTTATAATCCTGAACCGAGTTAACCTGTCCAATTCCCTCGGGAAGCTTACCTAAAAGGAGCATTTCATAGTTTTCCAAGGTGTATCCGCTATGCGGATAGAACAATTCCTTCGGATAAAGCATTGTGTCGGCATATCCTCTGAGCGAGCCAAAGAACATAATAACGAACGGAGATAACCAAACAATGCAGAATATAAGCAAAACCGCAAAGGATACTACCTTGCCAATATTAAATTTTCCTTTTTCTCTGAAGTCCTTCTTTTTCAGAAAGCCAATATATTGTTCTGAAGTTATCTGATTTCGTGCCATTTGTTATATGCCTCCGAAATTTTTGTTCCTGTTTTCTTTTCGCGAGTGAGGTACATCTGAATACCTGAAATAATACCCGCAAACAAAGCAAACACCAAGCTTGCCGCAGCGCCAAGTCCGTATAAGCTGGACTTAAACTGCAAGTTATTCGCTACCAAATCCTGAATAAAATACATAAGCGTTGAGGTTTTACCGCCCGCGGGCATACTTGCTATAGCCGCTATTGAAGGACCGCCGCCCGACAAAACGTAGTTCTGACCGTAAAGTCCGAGATAACCGAGAATTGTTGTGAACAAGCACAAAACAAGCTGCGGCTTGATACCGGGAATAGTAACGTTCAAAATCTTGCGCCACGTTGAACAACCGTCAATATCTGCAGCCTCGTAAAGATGCTTTGGAACGTTTTGAAGTCCCGCGCTGAGAATTATGAAGTTACCTCCCCATCCTCCCCACAAGCACATAAAGAAGATAGGAATCCAAGCATAAGCTATTTCAACGGTTTGACCGAACAAATTAAATGAAAACCACGTATCTATAAACCACATCGTTTCAATTCCGAAGAACTCCGCCAAAACACCGTGCTGCGATTTCGACATAAAGAGCAGGGTGAAAATCGTTCCCGACGCCGTAAGCGGAACGATGGAGGGCATATAGATCAACGCTCTGAATAATTTGAAGCCGGGAGGCTTCTGATTAACTAAAATTGCCAAGCCCAAGGGCAATAGAATTGCTATTGGAACCATAATCACCGCAAACATTATGGTATGCACGAATGCAAGCCAAAAGCTGTTATAAATACCGGGCATATATGATTTATCAAAAATCATCTTAAACCACATAAATGAGTTAAAGGTTTCTATGCCCGGCTTACCATATTGAAAGTTTGTCAGTGAAATATAAATTCCGTAAAACAACGGTATTACGAAGAACGTAATGAACGCCGCCAAATATGGCAATAAAAATACAGCAGTTATTCCATATTTTTTAAACAATCCTATTCGTTTAGACCTTTGCTTAGCATATTCCTCTAAAACGATAGTTTTTGCCATAGATATTTTCCTAAAAAATTATTTAATTCCCAAATTCAACAAATTAAGCGCTTCCTGTGTTGAGTTAGCAGTAGCCAATAATTTTTCCAAAGCCAATTCAACCGTACAGCCGTCAACCGACAAAAGCTGTGACTGAATATCGCCAACCGCAGTAGTAAGTCCTGCAATCAATGTTGTAGCATATCTCGTGCTTTCAAGAGCAATAATATCCGCAGGATCGCCCATAGCGGTCAATGTGATGCTCTTAGCAGCAGCTGCCTGATAGGAATCGGACTCATAAACATTCTGCCAAGCAGGAAGGTGACCTGCCTTGCACCATTCTGTAAGATTATAGTTTCCGTTTTCGTCCTGACCCTGAGTGAGCCATTCAGCGAAAATCAACGCAGCAGCAACCTTCTGCATACTTGTTACCTTCTTAGTAACCGTGATAACGTGGCCGTTTCCGTACCACTTTGAAGCAGTTTCTGCAGGAGCGCTGTCATCTGCCATATAGTAAGGACGTGCTACGGTGTAAGGATTAGCATAAATGGGATCTGCCGCATCCTCTTCAGTAACACCGAGCTTACCCGCGGTTGACAACTGTTTGTTGTTCCACCAAATGTCATATGTATTGGCAACCTGCCAAGGACCTTCAGAGAACATTACAACCTGACCCGTTGGGAATGCAGCTTCCTTATTACCGGCATCACCGTACAATTTTGAATTGAAGCGATTAACGTGATCCGTAATGTACTGCTTAAGACCCTCATTGTTCTGGAAAGCAACTTTGCCATTAGCGTCAAGAAGAGAACCTCCGTTAACGTACAAGGCTGTCAAGTTATCACTTTCTTGTGAGTGGAAGAATACGGGATAGAAATTGTCAACAGTTGCCTGAGCGGCAGCATCCAAGTTAGGATTACCGTTCTTCAACTGATACCAAGAGTGATCCTGGTCAAGGTTAATGTTTCTAACCCAAAGCTCACCTGAGTCAGCCAATGCTCTCAAGCCCTCAAGCAATGTTTGATATTCCTCGTAATTCTGAGGAACGAAGCGTGTATTTCCGTCAAAGCCAAGACCGTTTTTCTTAATGATATCCTGTCTTATCTGTGTCAAATATCCGTGCGCATCAATCGGTATACCGTAATGCTTGCCGTCGTGGATAGTTGTTTTTTCAATGTTATCGTATGCGTTAGCAAAATCGATTCCGATACCTGTTTTATCAATCAATTCATCAAGGGGATAGAAATAGCCCTTGAGCGCATATTCAATATTCTTTTCATTGTGCATCAAGCAAACATCGGGGAAATTGCTGTAATCGTTCGCGTATGTACTGTCAAGTGCATTGTAATAGTCGTAGTGACCAACGCTTGTTACCTTGATTTCGATCATACCTGCGTATTGCTTGTTGAATTCCTTAACCAAGTCCAACAAAATTTCCTGGTCAGGCAAACCGATAACGCTCCACAAATTAAGCTGAACGTTTTCAAGAAGAGTAGCATCAAATTTGCCATCCTCGCCTCTTGGGAGGTCGTCAACGATAGCATTCGTATTGGTAGGGTCGTTCTTGTTATCATTATTTTTATCGCCGCAACCAACCATAACGATAGCCAACGTAGTGCTCATCAATGCAAGAATCGTCAATAAGCTCAAAAATTTCAATACATTCTTTCTCATAAGAATATCCTTTCTATTTTATGACTGTTAGTCGCGCTCACCCTCGTCAATGTAGTGAGTGTCAACCACAACGTCATTAAAAATCAAATTTATCAAATTTTGCCTTTTGTTAGTGAACAAACCAAAGGCGTTTATTATTCCGCCGATAATAATAACGGCAAGAATCAGTATTGCCAGCGAAATGCTGCAATCCGGGCTTGCGGGCATAAACATTGCCTCGTATCCGCCGTTAAACGGTGGAAACAGATACAAAATAAACGAAACGGGAATAAATCCGATACACGATATAACCGTTTTTATCAACGGAACATACCAAGCGTTCGCCTCCCCGTCAGTTCTGATTACACCCAAGCCAAGCAATTTGTATCTAAGAGTTTTTTCGTTCTTAAATAAATATTTGGGTATAAGCAAAACGGTAAAGCACGCAACAAAAATAGACACCAAAAGTGCTATATTGGTATATCTTGCCTCAGCGCAGTACGCTTCCTTGTAGTCCTTATAGTGAGTTGAGAAATACGGCTCGCTCTGTAAAACAAGCATCTCCGCATCCTCAAGCATATTCGCATAAGCGTTGTAATAGGAACGGTAATACGTCGCACCCGTCTGACCGATACTGTCAGAGGAATCAATGAACAGATAGTGGAAGATGTAATAAGCGACCTGCGTGTTCAAAACAGGCATTTCACTAAGCTCGGTGTTGAACGTAAACATAAACGTTGCATCGTCTCCGAACGCCT
The DNA here is from genome assembly GCA_017504245.1 of Clostridia bacterium. Classification (GTDB taxonomy): domain Bacteria; phylum Bacillota; class Clostridia; order Oscillospirales; family CAG-272; genus RGIG4608. The sequence continues at coordinate 31,569 of JAFVRQ010000079.1, forward strand.
TTTTGTAAATCTCAAACAAATCGTCGCTCGCTTCCACTTCGATACTCGGATTGTTTTTCAAATATCGCGTATAAAAATAAGCAACATTATCATTATCCAAAGAGTGAACGCCGTTCATCATAACGTCGTGATTTTCATCGAAGGTAAAGTCGGGCTGCTGACTGTTTCCAAAAATCTCATAGGACAAGCAAATCGCCCTATAAATATTCTTAAGCACGATAACGTCACTCGTAACTCTGGCGCCATCAACATACTCAACTATGTGAGTTTCGCTCGTCAACTGCTCATAGTAAGCAATTTCATCGTCAACCGTATCCTTTGCGGCATTGTATGCCGATGTATTTTCCGTGATTTGAAACAATCCTGAGAAAATAACACCGGCAATCAAAGCCACCAATATGAAATCTATCGCCCAGCAAACAAAGCGTTTGCTAAGTTTTGCGGGTGACGATCTTCTTAGAATTTCTATATTGGAGTTAAAAATATTCACTTAATTAATCTTCCAAGAAATCACAGTAAACGGGCTCTGCGGGAATCTTATTCGCAACCTCTGCAGCGTCCTGAGTTGCACGGTAGTTAGAGAATGTAGCATCGCAGCTGAAGTGATAGAATGCAACGTTGCTTGCAACGGGCTGTCCATTCTCATAAAGAACCTCCAATTCGGAGCTGAGCTGGAATGAACCCATATAGTTATCATTTACATAAACGTGGAAGTTAGCGCCATCGCGGGCAACACCGAGCTTAAACTTTGTTTCAAATGTAATCTTGTTGTCGCCTGTGCTCCAAGCATAGTCGTGATGTCTAGCCAAGGAGTTTGTAATACCTGCTTCCCAAGCCCAGTGTCCGCCGGGAGCAACCTCAGCAACACCGAATTCATTCCAATTGTTGTTATCTTCTCCTCTTACAAAATTGCCGCCTTCATCATAATAGTCATTAAGTCCGATGGATGCGTTCAAGAAGAAGGCTACCATTGTTTCAACGCCGCTATCGTTCTTATTCTGAGCAACGATACCGATCTTGGGCCATCTGTCGTCCCAATTTACGGAGTGAAGTGTAATTTCAGTTTCAACGTACCACTGAGTAGAATAAATATCAGCAACGTAATAGAAGTTTGTGATACCGGAGCTTGTTCTGAAGGAGCCCGTTCCGGTAGCGTCGTCCCATTCGTTTGTAAAATCGTCCTCGGAAGGAATCATAGACATATCTCTGTCGATGAATACCTTTGATACAATGACATCAAACGTACAGGTTTTAGTGGGGTCAGCCTTTGAGGTTACTGTGATGGTAGCAGTACCGGAAGCAACCGCTTCGGCTCTCTTGGCGTTAATCTTAACAACGTCAGGATTGCTTGATTCATATGTACAAGCTCTCTGAGCTGCACTCAAGGTTGATGTGCCCTTGATTTCATAAAAGTTTGTCAACAAAATAGATTCACCGATCTTAATTGTGGTGGATGCTTCAGTCGCAGTCAATGACGCGATGGGGCTTCCGGGCTCTGTTTCCTTGGTAGTCTGTTCTCCACCGCAGCCGGTAATAGCCAAGCAGAGCATACAAGCCATAAGAACCAATGATACAGCAGTAATTAATTTTTTCATACTAATTACGAGATAACCAGTTGTACCTCTGATTATCAAATCTCCTTTTTATTATTTTTTTGACCGTGAGTACAACACAGTATTTGTCATATACATTTTAACATATAATAAGAAACGAAAAAACCTTTTGGATTGCTCATTTGGGTGTAAAATATTCTCATTTTTGCCCCTTTTTCTCTAATTTGTATAATACAGACTTCTATTTTTTGTGTGCTTTGAACAAATATTTGATTTTTGGCACATTGACAAAGCGAAAAAAATATGATAATATGTAGTCAACAAATAATGAAAGGGGGTAAAATATGTACATCAGCGCTTGGGGAGAGAAAATTATAATCGATAATATCCAAACCAATAGCTATCTTGAGCCGATTATGGCGGGAATTACCTATCCCAACCCCTCATATAGAATAATGCACAATATTTCAAAGGAATTTCCTTATGATGCATACGTTTTTGAATACGTTGTCAAGGGCACGGGCTATATCGAAACTCCCGAGAAAAAATATACGGTAAGCGAGGGTGATTTTTACTTTTTGAATAAGCTTCGCTACCATATTTATTACTCCGACCCCGATGACCCATACGAAAAAATCTTTATAGTTTTAAAGGGAAAATTCGTTGATTTTCTCGTTGCAAACCACTTGCTTAACGATAGCGTTTATATCAAAAAATGCAATATGCACAATTTTATGATGCATATTTTAAACCTTTTGAATCAGGACGAGCCGATAAATTACGACCGTCTCGCCGTTTGCGTTTTAGAGATTTTTCAGTTAGCGTTTCCCTCCCCCTATCAAACCGTTCCAAGCACGAGCAAAATCCCCGAAATGATAAGAAATTATATCGACGTGCATATCTATGAAAAAATCACGCTCGAGGATATAAGCAACAGCTTGTATATCAGTAAATCCCACATTGAAAGGGCTTTCAAAAAGGAATACGGCATAACGCCGCTCGCCTATTGCGCCAATCAAAAAATCGCGCAGGTCGCTTCAATGCTCGTAACAACCGACTATTCCCTTGCCCAAATTTCCCAGCTTCTCGGCTTTTCCGACGTAAAATATATGTCAAAAAGCTTCAAAAAAATCACCGGCAAAACTCCAATGCAATATAAACGCGAGGAGCTTGCGAAGAGTAAAATAGTAAAATAACGGGTTAAATTTCCGTTCAAAATAAAAAGCAAGTGCAAAATATTCGCCTTGCGGAAAGGTTAATTTTATGAAAAAATCAGCAATCCTTATCCTACTTCTAGTTGTAATTGCCCTTATAATTGCGGCGTGCCAAAACACTCCTGACGTTACAACAACCACCACAACAACCGAGCCCCCCATCACCGACACCACAGAGATTATGGGAATTAAATTAATCGGTGCAAAAACAAGCTTTAATTTTACCGAGGAGTTCACCTCCGATGATTTGGTAGTAAGTGTTATTATGACGGACGGTACCGAACGAATGTTGAAAAAAGAAGACTATACAGTTTCGAAGGGTGATTATGATTCTATGAAGGCAGGAACATACACAGCCACAGTTAAAATAATTGGCGCAAATCTTGCACAATCCTACGAAGTAAAAGTAAATCCTGCCAATAAACTCAAAGTTCTTATGATAGGAAACTCATTTGCAGACGATACCATCAATTATGCTTATGAGATAGCAAAAAGCGTAGGAATTCCCGAAGAAAATATACTTGTAGCAGATATTTATATCGGTGGCTGCGTTCTTGATACTCACTGGGCAAACGCGCAATCAAACTCACCCGCTTACCGCTTTGGTCTTGAGCGCGAGGGTTGGTTCGACGGAAGCTCTTACACCAACTGGACTATGGAGCAAGCCATAAAATATGCAGATTGGGACTTCATCACATTCCAGCAAGGCAGCTCAGCCAGTGGCGATCCAAGTTCGTTTAGCAATCTTCAAAAATTGATGGACTACGTTTATGATATTGCTACTGACGAAGAAAACAACCCCAATGCCAACCCCAACGTAAAATTTGTATGGCATCAAACTTGGGCATATCAGCAAGGCACAACAGCAGCTCATTTCTCAAAATATAATTTTGACCAAATGACTATGTACAATGGAATTGTATCTTGTATAAAAAACTTTGTTTTGAACAAGGATTTTGTTGCCATCATTCCTAACGGCACTGCAATTCAAAACGCAAGAACCTCCAGCTATGGCGACAACTTCAGCCGCGACCAACATAACCACTTAAGCTACGATGCAGGCAGATATATCGCCGCTATGAACCTCGTTAGCGTGCTCACGGGCAGAGATATGTCAAGCTTAACGTGGAAGCCCACGGATAGCGGCTTCAATTACCCCTTAACCGAAGCTGAAATAGCAATTTGTAAGGAAAGCGTTGCAAACGCAATAGCAAATCCCCTTGAAATAACAAAATCCAAATATCCCCCTGCCCCCGCAACCGACCTTTCCGATCTTTTTGAGGGCGAAGGCACGGAGGCAAATCCTTATCTTATCCAAGGCGCAGACGATTTGTGGGCGCTCTCTAACTACACGAAGGGCAAGAGCTTCACGGATACGAACACATATTTCAAGCTCACCGCCGATATTGACGTAAGCGCAGAAAATTGGCAACCAATCTGCTCCTCCGCAGACGAAGGCTGGGTTTCAGAAGCCAATAGCTTTAACGGAAACCTTGACGGAAACGGAAAAACCATCACCTTCAAGGGCAGCTACACGGGCGACACTTGGGCAAAGGGCTTGTTCTCTGCCGTTGGCGGATACGTTCACGATCTTATCCTCAAGGGCGAAATCAATATCGAAAAGGGTCGCGTTGGCTCACTCGCAAGTATGGCTATGACCGGTGCGAAAATCGAGAATATCACGTCTTACGTAAATATCACCGCGGGAAACAATCAAGCAGGCGGTATTATCGGTTATATAGCGACGAATAACGTTACTATCACGAATTGCAAGAACTACGGTAATATTACCGCTCGCGAGCTCGTTGGCGGTATCGTTGGCGGATGTTGGACAAACGTAACCTACAATAATTGCGAAAACCACGGTGACGTAACGGCAACCTCCGCGCGCGCAGGCGGTATTGCAGGCGAAAAATTCGCAGTTGCAACCGTTAATAACTGTACTAATAGCGGAACGGTAAAAGCAGGCGGTGTTGAGGCAACCTCCGATTCCGGAAGCGCAAGCAACTACGCAGGTTACCTTTTCGGCGAAACGAAATAAAAAACTTAAAAACGAAAAAACCGCTGATTTCAAAAATCAGCGGTTTTCTTTTTATACTCTATTAACCGAAATCGTGTGTTCCTTAACGGGTGTATCCTCCGAGCCGTATCCAAAGGCAACGGCAAGCAAGGGCTCGAAGACCGCTTTAATTCCCAAATCAGTCTTTAATGCTTCATTTTGAGCAATCGCGGAAATCGGACCGCCCAATATTACAGAGTCAATACCCATCGAGGTTGCGGCAATCACCATATTTTCAATAACAATACCTGCGTGAGCATATTCCACGCCCTCTCTGTAAGCAGGAGCAGAAGAAACGATGATAACGGTTTTGGCACCGAAATTCATATTTTTTCTAATACCCACCGCTTTAAACATAACCTCCTCCGCTTCATTAAAAATTCGCGCGAGCATATCCTCATTTTGAACCACGGTAATATGAAGTGTATCGTATCGCGCCATACCAACGGGTGCAGCGCAGGCCGCCTTGATTATGTTTTCCAAAGCTTCTTCCGAAATTTGCGCAGGACCATATGCCCTAGTGGATTTTCTTTTCAAAATAGCTTCCAGTGCATTCATAAGTAAAACTCCTTTTTCAATATCTTTCTTTAATTAATTTCAAAATGGCGCTATGGTCAGTATCGTCAACAATAATATGTTCAACCAAGGTAACGCCGATGATTTTTAATTCTCTTTCAAGCAAGACGGTAAAATCTATATCCTCTGTTGACGCCTCGACTCCACCGTTGGGATGATTATGAAATATTGCAACCGCAGTAGCACGCTTCATAATGCATAGCTCAATCACCGTCCTCAAAAGAGGCCTAACCTCGTTAATAGTTCCCGTTGCTATATCATTAGAAGAAATAATGTTTAGATTATCGTCCAGAAATACAGCACAAACAAGCTCGTTAATCGCGCCAAAGGTATGAATTCTCGCATAATCCACCAAATCCTGAAGAGTTGATATTCTTTGCTTTTTATTAAAGTCTGCCTTAAAATACTCTTTTGCAAGTATCATAGTTAAATTAATAAGAGTCGCGCTTTTATCTCCTATGCCGCTAACAAGCTTCAGCTCATCAATAGAAGCGTACATAACTCCTCTGAGTGAACCGAATCTTTCAATAAGCGAATGAGCAATTTCGTTCGTATTTGCACGAGGAATCGAATAAAAAAGCAACAGCTCAAGCAGCTCGTGCTCGCTAAATCCCTTTGCACAAGAATCCAAATATCGATTCCTTACTCTTTTCTGTGTCCTGAATGAGAAGTAATGTTTGAATTTGACATAAAAATGATCTCCTTTAAAGTCTTTTTTATTATACAAAGAAACACGCCCCGTGTCAACAACTTATTGCAGAAAAACGTGTTTTTATGCACATTTTACTTGACAATAGGATAAATATATAGTATAATTTTTTATGAACATAACAATTTGTTAAAAAAAAGTTCTAAATTTGTCAATATTTATTGATTTTTATAATAATTTCAAGTTTTTTTAAGGATTAGGAAGTATCATATCCATATATTTAGCAAACTATGGTTTATTTTCACTTTTTTGCATATATATTTACTCAATTCACAGGAGGAAGTCAAAGATGTTAGATACAAAGATTCTCGTTATTGATGATGACGTTGCGATTTGCGATATGCTAAAGAATTATTTTGAAAAAGAAGGATATGAGGTAAAAACCGTTAATGACGGCATTTCGGGTATCGATAGCTTCAAGCTCTATAATCCGGATATAGTTCTTCTTGATATAGTGCTTTCCAAGAAGGACGGTTGGCAGGTTTGCCGCGAGATACGCGAGGTTTCAACTCAACCTATAATTATTATCAGCTCAAAGAATGATACCTTTGATAAGGTTCTCGGCCTTGAGCTCGGTGCAGACGATTTTCTTGTGAAGCCGTTTGATACCAAGGAGCTTTCCGCACGAATAAAGGCAGTGCTTCGCCGCACACGTTTACATAGCCCCGCAAAAAATGAAAATGAAGCTATAAAATTCGACAATATTGAAATCAGTCTTGAAAAATATGAGCTTAAGCTCTGCGGAAAATCTATTGACGTTCCTCCCAAGGAATTGGAGCTTCTTCACTTTCTTGCATACAACCGCAATCGCGTTTTCACTCGTGATCAATTGCTTGATAAGGTTTGGGGCTTCGACTACCTCGGTGACTCCAGAACGGTTGATGTTCATATCAAGCGTCTTCGCGAAAAGCTTGAGGGAGTGAGTGATAAATGGATACTCAAAACCGTTTGGGGCGTTGGATATAAATTTGAAATCCTTGAATAAATCTTAAAAAGGAGCTATCCCATTGGGCGCAAAACAAAAGCCACTGAAATAAAAATATGAAAAATGCATTGGTTTTTAAGTGCAAATTTCTCATAATGAAGAAAACCGCCAATTTTCGTTGGCGGTTTTCTTCATTTTTATGTGACTGTTTAGCCGCGGATTCATCCTCTGCGTGGGCAAGAAAGAATTCACGACTTCTGCATCTAACTGAAACAGCCACTTTTTCTTTTATCGGTAAACTGTCCGCATATCTCTATTTGGCCAGCTTCACAATCTCATCTCTAACCCATCTTTTATCTCTGAAATGGTCTGCAAACTCCTCAAAATCATCAAAAACCTTAATTTCGTATTCCAAGGAATCCATATCGTGATTAATATACACGTATGTGCTTGAATCATTTAGTACAAATCCAATGCTGTCAATATCTATATTCTTGGTTGAAGTCGCGATCTTCATAAAGAAGCTATGTTCTCCCTCATCAAGACGGTGCAGGGCAAACTGCTTGTTCATTCTGCCGTGCTCAGCGCCGTCAATAAAGGAATAGCATTTGTTCGTATTAATCACCGCATAGCTGCAATACACGATCAAATTGTTAGTTCCGATAATCTTAAGTGCTTCTTCGTCCTCAGCAACAATCTTGGCACTCTCATACTCGCGACGTGCTATTGCTAATTCCTGCTCCAATCCTTCAATCTCATTTTCCAATTGCGGAACGTGTGCATTGCTTACGTGAATTGCTTCAATTTCCTCACTGATTTTATTCATTCTTTCTTCAATCAGCGCAACTTTTTCAATATATTGATTATCGTATTTCGGCTTGATTGTAAAAGCCCAGAAAAGCATTCCCGCAGCAGAAAGAAGACACAGAGCAGAGAAAAGGATCATAGCCCTGATAACCAACATGAATGCGCTCACCGCCAAAATGAACGAAATCGCGCACATACACGGAAATACGAGCTTTATTGCAATTCTCTTTTTCTTTTGCTGCAATTCCTGAAGCTCCTTGACTAAGGGAGTGATCTTCGCTTCGATCTCCTCATAGCAAGCATTGAGCTTTGTTTTAAGCTGATTAATCCTTTGCTCACAATCATTAATAAAAGCAAGAATTTCATTTAGCTCCTTCATAACGTCACATCCTAAAGAATATATATATTTATCCTATTGAGCTAATTTGAGAATTTCATCTCTTACCCACTTCTTATCACTGAAATTAGCCGCAAATTCGTCAAATCCGTCATAAACCTTCATTTCGTACTTGTAAGTACGCATATCGTGATTTATATATATGTATTTGTTTGAATCGTTTAAGGTGAAGTCAACGTCATCGGTATCAATAACGTCTCCTGCGCTCAAAACGTTAACAAAATACGTATGCTTACCGGGATTGAGATAATATAAGGCAAACTGCTTCGTCATCATATCGCGTTCAACTCCGTCGAGAATCGGAAAGCACTTGTTTCCAACGGCAGCATAGCTGCAGTATACGATAAGATTATTCGTACCAATGCTTTCCATTGCCTTTTTATCTGCTTCAACGGCATTGATTTTATCAAGCTCCTTCTGAGCAATAGCCATTTGCTTCTTCAATTCCTCAATCTCTTTTTCCGTCTTTTCAATGCGGGAATCACTTGCATAAATCGCCTCGATTTTATCTTCAAGCTCGTCAATCTCTGCATCAACCCTTGCAATCGCCTCTTTGTATGCCTTATCGTGCTTTGACTGAGTAGCGGCAGCATAACCTCCCGACGCGAGTGCAACCACAAAGAATAAGCCCGACAAAAGACCGATTCCGATGGAATTAAATACTATAGCAGCCACTACAGAAGCTATGGCAATCACCCATAAATACGTGGGGGCGGATTTCTTTTCGATGCTCTTCTTTTCGTTTTCCTTTTCATTGGATGCCTTCACAAGAGAAGCAGCCTTTGGCTCAAGCGCTTCATAATATGAATCAAGCTTTCCCTGCAAATCATTAATCTTTTTTTCATATTCACCGATTTGGGCAATAAGGTCGTTCTTATTCATCATATTTTTTCTCCTTACATATTCAAAATGTAATCTTTAATTGCGCTAACGTTAAAATCAAACAATCCGTTATCCCTAACGAATTCTTCAAAGGTGTTTGAGGAATTTTTACTGTAGCCGCTTCCGTAATATTCAAATTTATAATACAAATACTTGTTGTTTCCCTGCAATCTGAACTGAACGGATTCGGTAACACCGTAGTTCCTTTCAACACATACGGTGTGAGCCCCCTCTCCCACGTAATAAAATCCAACGGGCTTGGGCAATCTACCCATATTTTTGCCGTCAATAACAACTTCAATTAAATCCTTTTCGGAAAAATTCGTTGCAAAAATCAAAACGCAGTTTTCAGAAAGCTTTTCGTTAAATTCAATTTCCTTAAGCTGCTCCTGTGCCGCTCTCCACTCGGGATACAAAACGGAACATCTTTTTCTAAGAGCCATAAGGACTTCGTCCGAGGTATAGATATTATCAATATCCGCACGGAGCTGCTCAATCTCTTTTTCGATAGCCGAGATTTTTTCGGCGTGCTCCTTTCCCGAACGTGTAAAGCTAAAGAGTGGTTTTTTCTCGCTCAATACCTTTTTATCTTCCTCTTTTTCTGCAATAAGCTTTTCAAGATTTTTTATTTGAGCACTATATCCGTTTTTTATACGTTCCTGCTGCTCTCCGTTTTCATCAAGCTCCTTGCGCATCTCTTCTATTTTCAAAATAAGCTCGGCTTTATTAAGCATTGTAAACACTCCTTTACTATATGGTAGCTACTAACAGTATAACACCTAAAGAAAATATTGTCAAGTTAAATCCAAAGTATCACAACTAAAATTTTGAAATTCATCTTGCAAAATTGCCAATAATATGGTAATATATAAAATGGATTAATTTGTAACGGAACGGAGAAACGCAATGATTATTGAGCTTGAAGAATACAAATATAAACTGATAGGAATGAGAAAGGACGTCGCAGAGCTTCGCGATTCCCTTCGCATAGACGAGCTTACGAAGCAGGTAAACGAAATGGAAGAAAAAACTCTCGACCCTGATTTCTGGGCGGATCAAACCAACTCCTCAAAGATTTTGCAATCAATCAAGCAGGGCAAGAAAAAGCTTGACGAATTTAACGGTCTTGCTCAGCGTCTTGAGGATGCAATAGCCCTTGCCGATATGGCTATCGAAGAAAATGAAGAGGGCTATGCAGAGGAGGTAAAGGCAGAGCTCGAAATTATTGAAAAGGAAGAAGAAAGAATGAGAATTGAGATTCTTCTTTCAGGTCAATACGATAGAAATAATGCAATCGTTTCCTTCCACCCGGGAGCTGGCGGCACAGAGGCGCAGGACTGGGCGCAGATGCTTTACAGAATGATTACCCGCTGGGCAGAGGCGCACGATTTTACGGTTAAGCTTCTCGACTGGCTCGACGGAGATGCTGCTGGAATTAAAAGCGCAACGATTATGGTTGAGGGCGAAAATGCTTACGGATATTTAAAGAGCGAAAACGGTGTTCACCGTCTTGTGCGTGTTTCCCCCTTCGATGCAAACGGCAGACGTCAAACGTCCTTTGCGTCCATCGAGGTAATGCCCGAATTTGAGGACGACAACACGATAGAGCTTCGTATGGAGGACCTTGACATCACCGCGCACCGTTCAAGCGGCGCGGGAGGTCAGCATATCAACAAAACGGACTCTGCTATCCATATTTTGCATAAGCCCACAGGTATCGTTGTTGGCTGTCAAACAGAAAGAAGCCAGCTTCAAAACAAGGAAACCGCTCTCAAAATGCTTAAATCGAAGCTTCTTGAGATCAAAATTCGCGAAAACCTTGAAAGAGTTGAGGATATTCAAGGCAACAAGGCAAATATCGAATGGGGCTCACAGATCCGCTCCTACGTATTTATGCCCTACACCCTTGCCAAAGACACAAGAACGGGCCACGAAAACGGCAATATTCAAGCGGTTATGGATGGAGATCTCGACGGCTTCATTAATGCTTACCTTAAGCATATAACAAAATAAAATTTTGCGTGATGTCAAAAGACATCACGCTTTTTTACTTGACAAAATGTGCATTCTTATATATAATAAAAATAAGCTATCTATTCAAAAATCTAAAGGAAGGGATGCTATGAAATCCAATCTATTATTTAAAACAATTTTTCGAGTACTATTGGTGCTATTACTATCGTGCTGTATTCTTGCCTTGTCTTCATGTCTAAATGATATTCCTCAAAGTAGACCAAATGATGAAAAACTTGAATACTCTATAAATGCTGATGGTAATACTTGTACTGTAACAGGTTTGGGAACTTATTCCTCCAAATATTTAATTATTCCGGAAAACATTGACGGATATACTGTTACTGCTATAGCAGAATATGCATTTCAAAGAACGAATATTGAAACTTTTTCCGGGGCTGATACTATAACAACAATTGGCAAGTATGCTTTCCAAAATTGCAAGCAACTACAAACTGTGGTTATACCCAATACCGTTACAGAAATTGGTGAACATTGTTTTGAATATTGTGAAAACTTGCATTCTATAAATTTACCATCAAATCTTAAAAACATCAAAACTTTCACTTTTGCTGAATGTAAGAGTATCGAAATAATGTTCCTTCCCGAAGGAATTGTTGAAATTGGTGATGCAGCTTTTTATGCGTGTGAATATATGACGTCAGTAAATATACCAAACACGGTAGAAACAATAGGAAAAGGTGCTTTTCTTGGATGTTATTATTTGCAAGATATAGTTATCCCTAATGGAGTAACTACAATAGGTGCAGCAGCTTTTTCTGTTTGTCTCTCTTTGACTAATATTCACTTTCCTGCATCAGTTGTTAATGTTGGTGAAGCTGTGATTTCTAGTAATAGCTTAACTTCTATAGATGTTGATGGAAACAACCCAATTTTATCATCCGTTGATGGACATTTGTATTCTAATAATAATACGGTTTTCATAAGTTACGCATGTGCTAAACCAGATACTTCTTTTGTTATTCCTGAGGGTGTTAAAAAGATTCTTAAAATGTCATTTGCAACTTGTATTAATTTGCAGATCATATCGATTCCAAAGAGTGTGTACTATATCGGATCTCAGATTTTCTTCACATCTCCCAATATTGAAACCATATATTATGACGGCACTGTTGATGATTGGAAAATGATTTTGAAAGCGCCTGATTGGAACGAAGAAACCAAATCAACGTTTATCATTATTTGCACCGATGGTACAATCGCCATGGACGGTACGGTGACCTACAACTAAAACAAACAGGCACTTTATAAAATAAAGCGTGATGTCAAAAGATATCACGCTTTTTATTCATTTGTGTATTTTAAGTATCCATTCAGAAAAAATCGCATCCGCATACTGCCGACTGATTGCAAAGCAAAGAAAATATAACATCACACACGCAACAAGTAGTATTCTCTCCCACCTTTTATCTTTGCCAACTATCCGCTTTATCCTGTATCTCATATCCCCACCACCCTCTATCAAGTATATTCGGGCAGAACAATAAAATGAACGTCAAATTGTGATTTATCGGGGAGTTAGTTAAACAAAAAAAGGACGCTTTTTGAAAAAAGCTTGGCAAAAACTTTAATCAGCTTCGCAGCAAAATTTCGCGCAAATCCTGATGTTTGATTTCAATCAAACATCACATAACGATTTTCGAGCTGCCTGCCAACAGCGAGAAAATCGTTATGTTCCGCGAGCGGAACGATTTGCGCGACCTAAATTAATAACCACACTTTTTAAAGTTTTTTGGTTCTTTTTTTCAAAAAAGAACAATATTCTTATTTTTGTAACTCCTCGACAAATCAAAATTTGAAAATCAAATTATAACCGGTGATTTTTTTATATAAAAACCGCTCTCTTTTTTATTTTCAAAGCACGTTGTATAAAGCGCATCTGCTTTTTTTGAAAGCTCAAATTGTCTGATCCCTTCGGCATCTGCGGGCTTTGTGATAACCCTAATTGCACTTTCATTTTTGCGAATTGAAGCCAAATATTCCCTGCCCCTCTCGTTTGCGCCAAGCAAAACGGTATATTCGGGCATTTGTTCAAGGTCGCTCTGCTTCACACCAAGCAAAACGTACAAAATCGCGCGTCTTATCGCACTCGCGGTATACTTTTTGGTTTGAAGCTTATATTCAAATTCATCAAACGAAGCACATTCGTGCGCGGTTGCAAGAATTCTATTTATAAGTCCTGCATCGCTTATTGCAACGTCCAATTTTTCACCGTCAATCAAACGAAGCGAAAGTAAAATGCTATCCTTTATCCTTTCAAAACTCGCAAGCTCGTTCTCCTTCAAAATCTCAAGAGTTGAAGCTGGAACGAATCCTGCAATATCCTTAATATCACCATTTGAAATTGCCTCTCTTATCGCAGTCGCGCTCGGCAAAGCTCCAAAGAAAAGCTCCGTATCGCGATATGCATTTCCCTCTCGCTTTATAGGGAAAATTTGCATATTATACCCATTTTTGATAATCGCTTTTGAATACTCAATTCCCAAAATATCGTTGGATTTTATATCACTAACACCCGATTTTTCTGCAAGCAATTCAAAATATGCGCTCGTGCTTCCTTGCTCCTTGGAAAGATTAGCACACTCGTTTTTAAAGTCATCTGAGGCAGCAATCTCGGCAATTTTCATTATTCTTTCAGCATCCGCCCACTCCGAGCCGAACGAAAGCTTGTCCGCGCCCATTCCGGCAAGAATGCTAACACCTGCCGCGCTGAAATACTCCGCACTCGCTATTGAAAAAGGCACCGGCAATTCAACAACCAAATCCGCTCCGCCCTCAAGCGCCATTTTTGCTCTCGCATATTTATCGGCAATAGAAACCTCTCCGCGTTGAGTAAAATTCCCACTCATAACGCAGATTATCAACTCATCTGTAGCTTTCCTTATTTCATTTATTTGGTGTAAATGCCCGTTGTGAAACGGATTGTATTCGCAAACTATACCAAATGCCATTTTTAATTCTCCTTTTTTTAAAAATCTCTTGAAATTATGTGATTTTTAGTGTATAATGAAATGTAATTAAAATTTTTTGGAGGTTCATTTTATGAATGTACTCGTTGTAAACGCGGGCTCAAGCTCGCTCAAATATCAGCTTTTTGACACAACTAACGGCGACGTTATCGCCAAGGGCCTTTGCGAAAGAATCGGTATCGACGGTAAGCTCACTCACAAGCAGCTTATTAAGGGCGTTACCTATTCCGCAGACATCGAAATGCCCAATCACACAACGGCTATGAAGGCGGTTGTTGATGCTCTCCTTCACGCTGAGCACGGCTGCATCTCCTCTATGAGCGAAATCGAAGCAGTTGGTCACAGAGCAGTTCACGGCGGTCAGTATTTCTCTCAGTCAGTAATTCTCACTGACGAGGTTTATGATATTCTCGACAAGAAGTGCCGCGACCTCGCTCCTCTTCACACTCCCGCATCTCTTCAGGGCATTCAGGCGTGCCTTGATATTCTCCCCGGCACTCCTCAGGCGCTCGTTTTCGATACGGCTTTCCATCAGACAATGCCCGAGGAAGCGTATATGTACGGTGTTTCCTATGACCTTTATGAAGAATACGGCATCCGCCGTTACGGTATGCACGGAACGTCCCACCGCTACGTTGCAGGCGAAATGATTAAGCTCCTCGGCGGTAAGGCAGAAGGCACGAAGATCGTAACCTGCCACCTTGGAAACGGTTCTTCCATTTCCGCAGTTAAGGACGGTAAGTGCATCGACACAACAATGGGCTTCACACCCCTTGCAGGTACGATTATGGGTACTCGTTGCGGTGACATCGACCCCGCTCTTGTAACTTACATTATGGAAAAGAAGGGATACTCCATAGACGAAGTAAACAGCTACCTCAATAAGAAGTGCGGCTTCCTCGGTATTTCCGGAGTTTCCTCCGACTGCCGTGACCTCGAAGCAGCTATCAAGGAAGGCAACCACAGAGCAAAGCTCGCTATCGATATTCTTATCTATCAGATTAAGAAGTATATCGGCTCTTACGCAGCGGCTATGGGCGGCCTTGACGCAGTAGTATTCACCGCAGGTATCGGTGAAAACACAGGCAAGATCCGTGGCGGTGCTCTTGAAGGCCTTGAATTTCTCGGCATCGAGCTTAATAAGGAGCTCAACCTCGCAACCTACGGCTCATCCGGTGTAACAAAGCTCTCAACAGACGCTTCCAAGGTTGCAGTTTATATGATTCCCACAAACGAAGAGCTCGTTATCGCTCAGGACACCGAAGCACTTGTAAAAGCTCTCTAATATTTAATTTTTCTAAAAGGTTGTCACTTTTGTGGCAACCTTTTTTGTTCATTAATGCTTCAAATTTTGATTTGTCGGGGAGATAAAGTTAGTTAAAATTAGGATTTTTTCGTTTTTTTTGAAAAAAGAACCAAAAACTTTTTAAAGGTGGGAGTGTATTTGAACCGCGCAAATCGTGTCAACGAGTTGACACATAACGATTTTGCTCATATATTCGCAAAATCTGTGATTTGCTAATGATTGCGTAGCCGTTTTGCTATCAAACAGCTATAGTTTTTCAAAGTAAATTTTAGAAAAACACTATGTTGATAGTGGTTTTCGTAGTTTTGAAAGTTCAATGCCGACTGTCGTACTTGTACGTAAGGGCGGTGTTGGACTTTCAAAACCGATAATTTGTTCAAAAACAAATTATCGAAAATTTACGCAGACTCTGAACACACCAAGCGATAAAAGTTTTTTGGTTACTTTTTTTCAAAAAAGTGACCGCCCGCCGCGTAGGCGATCCTAATTTAAACTAACTTTAACTCCCCTATAAACCCCAATTTATCGTTTAAATCTCGGTGGCTTTCTGACCTGCTTTTTTGCATAATCCTCGTGCAAAAGACGGGAAAATTCTTCTTCCTTCTCGGGATAATTTAAAGCAATATACTGATAAAGCAAAGCATAGGCATCGTTTTGTGATATTTTTCTAATGCTTCGTCCGTCGAGCTCGGCAATAAAATTGCGAAGCCCAAGATAAAAATCAAAGGGCGAGGCAAGGTTTTCAAGCGCGTATTCAAGGGATTGCTCAAATCCCCCGCCCTCGCGGTAGCGGTCAAGAATATCCGCAATTTCTTGAAGCAAGGACAAATCCTCAAAGCTCATCCAATTGGATTTAAGCACCGTATAGGGTGCTTTTTTTGACGCAACGTAGCCGTATTTTTCGGCGTTTTTTCTCAATTCCGTTCCGTAAAGAAGCTTCAAAAATCCAAGCTGGAGCATATCGCAGGAGTGGTACGCCTCGTCAAAGGATTTTCTAAAGCTCTGCATATCCTCATAAGGCAGGCCCGCAATCAAATCAAGATGAACGTGAATGTTTCCAAGCGCCTTAACTCGCGCTGCTGCGGTTATGATTTTCTGCGCATCGAGATGGCGCGAAATAACGTCAAGAGTTTCGAGATTGGTGCTTTGAAGTCCGATTTCAAGCTGGATTTTACCCTTCGGCATCTTCTCGAAAATTTCAAAGCTCTCCTCATTCAAAAGATTTGCGCAAACCTCAAAATGATAGTTCTTCGTAAACTCATCTGATAAAAGCGCGCGCCAAATCTCATTCGCACGTTTTATATTGAAATTGAAGGTTCTGTCAACGAATTTAATAATTTTAATTTTTGAATCAAGCGTTTCAAATGCACGAAGGTCACACAAGGTCTGCTCCACACTCTTTGCTCGCACGCCCTCACTTGCAGAGGATAAACAGTACGCGCATTTATAAGGGCAACCGCGGCTCGACTCGTAATAAAGCATCGTTCCGCTATCGAAATCACCCTCGCGGTAGAGTATTCCCTCGTCCCGCATAACGTCGGGACGCCCACCGTCGATTATTCTATCAATCTTATCACCGCTTTTTATCGCAGCGCAAATTTTGACAATGGCATCCTCGCCCTCCCCGCGAACGATATAATCAATAAAATCAAAGTCAAATCGCTCGCAAGCAAAGCTCACCTCAGGACCGCCGAAAATAATTTTCGACTCAGGCAAAAGTGCCTTGAGATCTGCCGCAATATCAAGCATTGAAGCAATGTTCCAAATGTAACACGAAAAGCTGTAAACCTCCGCGCGCTCACCAACAAGACGCGAAAGAATTACCGCGTTCATATCTCTTAAATTGTATTCACAAATTACCGTTTCATATCCCGCCGCCTCAAGCGGTGCTCTCAAGCACCTTATAGCCAAGCAAGTGTGCGAATATGAACCGTTAAGACCAAATAATACAACCTTCATTTTTTACTCTTACTCCGTTTGTTAAATTGGAATTTAGCGGTGAGTTAGTTTATGTAAAAATAGGTCGCTTTTGAAAAAGCTCCGCAAAACTTTTATGTAGCTTCGCGGCAAGATTTCGCGCAAATCGTGATTTGCTACTACAAAGCGAAGCCATTTTGCTATCAAAAACTCTATGTGCAGAGTAGCAAAGCGCGTTTTTTTTCGTTTGTTAGCAAACGGAAAAACATTTGCGCCAAGCGCGTCAGAAGTGAAGGCGCGCGATTTGCGCGATGTCTGTGGAGTTAGCACAAACTATATGGCGACCGGGCAAAGCAATTTAAAAGTTTTTTGGTTACTTTTTTTCAAAAAAGTGACAATTCTTTTTCTTTCTAACTATTCGATAAATCAAAATTTATATATCCACCTACATTATACCATCTTTTTGCATTTTTTCAATTCTTTTCAAAAATTTTATTAGAAAACTCGCGGGTAAATTGTTCTTTTGCGGCAAAATCCATAGCCGAGCCATAGATTTCTTCCAAAAGGAAGTGCGATTTTTTGATTTTTTCAAACTCTGCAAGGGTAAGATCAAGCACGGAATCTCGAACGCGCGCGACAGTTCGATAATCCTGCCTGATTTTTGCTATCTCATCGTTATCAACGAATCGCTTCATATTTATAAGCCGCACGCTCTCGTCCATTCTGTTTCCAATTTCAAAGGTTAAGCCGTTTTGGACAACAGAGAGCGCATCAACGCGCGATCTTATTATGGGGTTGCTTGAAATTTTAAGATTTATATTTTTCTCTTTAAGAGCTTCATAAATTTCCCTCATCAAAAAATGCGCGCTCTCAAAATAATCGTTGATTTCATAATAAATGCTCGCGCGCTCAAAATAAGTATCAAACGAGGAAAGCCCCCTCATACCGATAGCGCGCGTGAGCAGATGCTCCTCGTTTCCATCTTCCCTCTCAAGCCCCTCGGAAAATCTTTTGACGTATTTTCTGATTTTATCAAGCTTTATGCAAGGGAGAACCATTTTTTCAATATTTTCACTTAATTTGTGATAAGCATTTAAATTTCGATAAACCGCTTCAAAGCCCATCTGCTTTTCTTTAGATGCCTTTTCAATGATTTTTCTGCTTGCGGTAAGCATTTTTTCGTCCAAAAATTCCGCCAAATTAACAAAAACCTCAACAGCACCTATGTATTTCGGCTCGTAAACGTGGGGCGAGGTTCCGTCAAGCACGGCTATTTTTTGCTCGTTTATAATAATTCCGTCAAGACTTTGTGCATCCGACGAGCAATAAATATATCGCACACTAAACCCATATAATTCGGCAGCTTTGGCAATTTCCTTCATAAAAAACGCCTTGCCCGTGCCCGAGCCACCCTTAATAACGTAGATTTTATATAGTTTTTCGGGGTTAAAAGCCTCATCGTAATAGGAACAAAAGCCCTCGCTTGAATTAGACGCCGCAAAATATTTTTCTTTCATATTTTCCTCCATAAATTTATTTACAGTATAAATCTATGAAAAAATCCGATGATTAGTTCAAAAATCATCGGATTTTTATTAATATTGTGTTACAAAAATATGAACGAATATTAACAAATTATTAACTTTCTCTAAGACGTGCAATTTTCTCCGCACTCGGCGTAACGTAAGCCGTCCAATTCGTATGATAGATAACAAGTCCCGGGTTTGCGCCCTGAATTTTCTTAACGTTTTTTGCAAAGGTATAGTCAACGGGCACGTTCACGCCACCCTGCGCGCTTGAGTAGTAAGCGGCAATCTCCGCCGCCTCTGTGAAGTTGATACTATCGGGCTCCTCCCCATTGCAAAGCATAATGACGTGGCTACCCGCCTTGTTTTTGATGTGGAACCAATAGTCGCTCTTGTGGGCGAGATTGAAGGTAATATTCTCGTTTTGAACATTATTCTTACCACACAAAACTGTATAGCCATCGGTGGTTTTAAACTTCATAAACGCGGTGCTCTTGCGCTTTTGAGGTCGGTAATTCTTCATTTTTGAAGCATATCCCGAGGTGTAAAGCTCGTCCCTTATCTCAACGAGGTCGCTCGCGTTCTCAGCGTGGGCAAGCGCATCAAAAACTGAATAGATATAGTCAAGCTCGCGCTGCGCCTTTTCAAGCTGAATAGCAAGCTCGCGCTCGGCATTCTTGCACTTGTTGTATTTTTTATACATTCTCTGCGCGTTTGACGACGGCGAAAGTCGGGTATCAAGCTCGATAACCACCTTATCAAACGTGCCGTCCTCCTCGTTATACGCTTCGTAATCGGTAAGCTCCACCCGTTTCATTCCGCGCTCGATCAAATAGATGTTGGCAATAATGAGGTCTCCCTGCTTTTTGTATTTTTCACCCTGACGGCATTCCTCAAGCTCGGCGCGTTGCTTATCCATCTTTTTAAGAAGTCGAGTTTCGGAATTGGTAAGAATTTTCAAAATGTCCGTTGCCTTTTGCTTTACTCTTACCTCTCGGTCGCGGCTCTCAAAATAGGAGTCGAGCATTTTCGAGGGACTGTCGTAATCCTTTATTTCAAGTCCTGTGTAGTGAGTTAAGCGGCAAAATGCGTATTCAACCGCCTTATCCCCCTCAAAAACCGTGGTGGGGTGATATTCGCCATTCTTTATATGGTCAAGTATCTCACAAAACGCGCTATAAAGCTTTTCGCAAAAGCAATTACGTAATGTCGCATCGCTATCTCCACACGCACGATATGAAATTTCTCTTGCCACTGCATTAGAAATGCCAAGAAAATTGGATATGATGAATTTGTCGGCTCTGTGATCTGCAAGAGCATCGTCATAGAGGGAAAAAAATTGCTCCTTCGTGCATTGGGTAGGATCGTTTTTGTCCTGCTTGGGTGGTAACTCATAAATCATTCCGGGCAAGACCTGACGGAGCGAGCTCGTTGTGAAATCCACCGTTTTGAGCGCAGAAACTATACGCTTATTTGCATCAAGGAAAATTAGATTTGAGTATTTTCCCATAAGCTCCGCAACAAGATAACACTTCGTGTCAAAGCCCATCTCATCGCGAGTGTCAAAGGAGAGCATAACGGCTCTTTCAAATCCAAGCTGCTCAATTCCCGAGAGCTTTGCTCCCTGCAAATGCTTGCGCAAAAGCACGCAAAACATTGGCGGATTTTGGGGATTCTCTTTTGAAATTTCGGTAAATCCGATTCGGGGATTGTTTGAGCCCGCGTTTATAAGCAATCTCTTGCCACCCTCAAGCGACCTTATTTGAATATGTATCTCGTCCCTATCGGGCTGATATACCTTTTCAACTCTCGCCCCGCGCGAAAGCGACAAAATCTCGTGCGTCATACACGCAAGCATTCCCGCATCAAAAGCCATTTTGTTTTCCCCCTTTCAACAAATATACACCATTGTACCACAAATAAGAAAAAATTGCAACTGTAAAAGAAATGTTTTGTAAAATAAATTAGAAGTGTAGATTATTTAATATATGATTTTATCAAAACACCTTGTAAAATTTAAGATATTATGTTACAATAAAAATGATGTAAATAATTTGTTTAATAAAGGAGTAATACTATGAGAAAACTATGTATCCTCATACTCATTGTATTTACATTTATTTTTTCTTTTGTTTCCTGCAAAGAGTCCCCTAAGCATACGGAGAAAAATCTCACACCTTCTGATGGGCTCAATTTTACTCTTAATAGTGATAAACAGAGTTACTCTGTGTTTACAATAGGCACTTGTACAGATACAGAGATAGTTATTCCTGATACTTACGAAGGGTTACCTGTAACTAGTATTGGTGATTTTTCATTCTCTTTTTGCTCATCGATTACAAGTGTAATAATTCCTGATTCTATCACAAGTATTGGTCATAATGTTTTTCTTCATTGTACTTCTCTAGTAAGTATAGAAATCCCTAACTCTGTAACACATATCAAAAGCAGTGCATTTTTTGGTTGTACGTCACTCACAAATGTAACTATCGGTAACTCCGTGACTAGCATTGATGACTGGGTTTTTCAAGATTGTACTTCTCTTTCGAATATAACTATATCCAATTCCGTGAAAAGTATTGGTCAAGGGGCATTTCAAAATTGTGCCTCTCTTGTTTCTATCACAATCCCCGACTCTGTAACAAGTATTGAACAAAGTGCATTCTATGATTGTACATCGCTCACAAACATTGAAGTCGATGAAAATAACAAACATTACAAATCAATAGATGGAATTCTTTATGACAAAGACGCAAAAACGCTTATTAAATATCCAAACGGTAAAAAGGATAAAACTTTTGTTATACCCGATTCTGTTACAACAATTGGCACGCATTCTTTCAACAGATGCGACTCGCTCACCAACATCACCATCCCCAACTCTGTAACTAGTATTGATAGCTATGCATTCTATTATTGTGATTCCCTTAATAACATAGAAATTCCAAACTCCGTAACGCATATTGGAATTGGAGCATTTTGTGAGTGTGATAGTCTTACAAAGGTAACAATGAGCAACTCCGTGACTAGTATTAAAAACAGTACATTTTGGGGTTGCAGATCCCTAAAAAGAATATCGATTCCCAACTCCGTAACAATCATTGAAGAAAATGCATTTGCTTGGTGTTCATCGCTTACAAGCATAGAAATCCCCGACTCCGCAACAATTATTGAAGGTGCTTTTAAAGAATGTCGTAACCTTACAGACATAACATTTACTGAAAAATAGCACGTTAACAAATATTGGCGATTATACATTTGAGCGCTGTACAAATCTTACAAGCATAATAATCCCTGACTCCGTCACACATATTGGTAATAGTGGATTTTTGAATTGCACATTACTTACAATCTATTGTGAGGCAACATCGAAACCCAACGGATAGAATGACTATTGAATGCTTCTAACAGTAGGAAAGATCTTTATCATCCTGTTTTTTGGGGCTATCAACCGAACAATTGAATATCATCTACGGCGAGTCAATTTGACTCGCCGTTTTTGTTATGGTTTGCAAATTCGAGTTTAGTTCCTTTGTATATAATAGTAACTGCTTTTGAGAAAGACCATTATTTGTACAGACTTTGTTCTCCTCATCCACCGCAAGCGGTCCCCCTTCCCCGCTGGGGAAGGCATAGACAAATCAAAATTTGAAACTAATTCAAATATCCAATCAAAGCATAAAGCATTCTTGCGGTTTGGGTGCGGGTGAGTGGAGCGGTGGGAGAGATATTTCCGTTTTCGCTCTGCAAAATGCCGAGGTCATTCAAGGTATAGATAGCATCGTGCGCCCACGCAGGAATTTCATTTTTATCAGAGAAGGTCGGCTTAACGGTTGGCACGCTGCCCTTTACAAGTCGGCTGACGATAAGTGCCGCCTCCGCTCTCGTTATCTCGCGGTTTGGCTCAAAAAGATACTCTCCATTCGCATTTACCGAGCCCTCAACGAGCCCCATCTCTCGCGCTTTTTTAACGTAGCCCTTCATACTTTGAGGGATTTCGTCATCGTCGTCAAAGCCGGTATCAAGCACGTTTTCGGGCGTGCTCTGACCAATAGCATTAATTAGCATTGCAACAAAATCAACTCTACTCACTGCTTTATCGGGCATAAAATAGGTTTCATTTCCGATTTTCGTTCCACTCATAACTCCCATTTCGGTCATAGCAAGCACCGAAACGTGATCCTTATGGTCCTGCATATCGCAATAAACTATATCAGCTTCAAGCTTTTTAACCTCAAAGCTAACCGTTTGGGATTTTGAATAATTTCCGTATTCATCTATTGCAACGTATTCAAAGCTATCCTCACCAAAATATGCGCCCGTTGGCGTGTATGAATATTCTCCGCTCTCCCCATTAAAATCAAGCACGCCGTTTTTGGCATAAGTAACTATCTCATATCTTATTTTGTCACCATCCACATCATACGCCCCCACCTTTCCGTAAACCTTAATGCTCTGAAAGGTGCTAACCTCAAATGCTCGCTCGTCTTCCATTGAAAGTGTTGGTGCGGAGTTCTCACGCGTGAGAAAATACAAATTGCAGGTCATTTCGTATTCCCCCTCGTTCACCTTGAATTTGAACGATGCGTGACTTACTTCACTATTTCCCTGCCTGTAATTCAATAAATCAAGATTTTGACGCGATATGGTTTGCCCAACGTTTACAGCAACATCTGCAACGCAAAGGCAACCGTCACTAATGGGCGGCAAGCTCGTCACCGTTATCGAGCTTATTTCGGATAAATTCATATTTCTCTCAAAATCCCTTGCGGAAAAGACGATTTTGTTGTTTACCATAGCGCTCTTTGCCATCTGCTGACTGTTTGCAATAATGCTCATTCCGCTTGATAAATCCATAGTCGTAACACTTTTTTGCTCTCTTACAATGCCAATCACCGCAAAAACAAGAGCCATAACCATTACAGAAAACGTTATTATTCTTTTCATATATTTCCCTCTCTAAAAATTTAACTTATTAAAGTATATCTTTGCAAAATAAATTTTATGCAAATCACCGCTAAATTATTGTAATTCCATAAGTTTTGGTGTATAATAAAAATTGGGATTTATCGGGATGTTGAAAAAGTTAGTTAAAGCAAGATCGCCTCTCCCACTTTTGAAAAAAGTGGGTCAAAACAATCGCTTGGTGTGTTCGGGTTTTATATCCGCGCGACGCCGCAGGCGTCATCCTCGAGGGAGTTGTGCCCAAGATTCTTCGCTAACGCTCGAGAATGACGACTAAAGTCGTCGGGCACAACGACCGAAGGATCTTGCGCGGAGAATAAACTAAATCGGCGTAAATTTTCGATAATTCGCAAACGAATTATCGAAAATTTACTCTGTTAAACTATAGCCGTTTGATAACGAAATGGCTTCGTTGGATAGTAGCAAATTGGATTTTTCGAGGTGCCTGTCAACACCGAGAAAAATCATTAGTGTCAACTCGTTGACACAATTTGCGCGGCTTAAATATATATCCACGATTAAAAAGTTTTTGGTTCTTTTTTCAAAAAGAACGAAAAATCCTAATTTAAACTAACTTTATTTCCCCGATAAATCAAAATTTAAACGTTAAAAAGGAGGCAAATATGCGATTTGAAAATGAATACATAGGGTGTTCGGTCAAGGAAATTCTAACTGAAAAGTTACAATTTTCAAAAAGGGCTATTGCTTCCTTAAAAAACCGTCCCGACGGGATTTTGATAAACGGAAATCACGCAACTGTGCGCGCGATAATAAGTGAAAACGACGTTCTCGAAATAAATTGCGAGGACATAAATGACTCAGAAAAGCTCGTTCCGTCAAGCACCTTACCCGACGTCATATACGAGGACGAAGGCATTATAGCCTTAAACAAGCCCCCGTTTATGCCGACCCATCAATCGCAGGGGCATTTTTACGACACACTTGCAAATTCACTCGCGCACTATTTTGCGTTGCAAAATCGACCCTTTGTTTTTCGCTCGGTAAACCGACTCGACAAAAACACAAGCGGTATTGTGCTCGTTGCCAAGGACCGCCTTGCGTCGTCGAAGCTATCAAAGCAAATGAAGGAAAACGGCATTCAAAAAACCTACATTGCCATTATTGAGGGCGAATTGCCCGAAAATAAGGGTGAAATCAAAACCTACATAAGACGCCGTGAGAAAAGCATAATCTTGCGCGAGGTGTGTGAGGTATGCGAGGACGGGAAAATCGCCACAACGCAGTATGAGGTGCTTGCATCAAAAAACGGATTATCGTTGGTTTTGGCAACACCCGTAACCGGCAGAACTCATCAGCTCCGAGTCCATTTTGCATTTCAAGGCGCGCAAATTCTTGGTGATGACCTTTACGGCAAGCCCTCAAAGCTCATCAATCGCCACGCCCTGCACGCGTATAAGCTCAGCTTTGCAAACCCCATAAATGATGAAAAAACCGAGCTTTTTGCTCCCTTGCCACCCGATATGGCAATTATAATCGAAGAATATTTTGGAAAGGATTTTATACTCAATGGAAGAAAAAACTAAATTCAGCTTACCGAAATTCTGCTATTTCTTTTTCGGATTTTCGGTTTTATCCATAATTTTATATATAATTTCAATGTCAAGCACCGAATTTGCGGACCTCTTTAACAGATATATCTCAACGATTTTCAGAGGTTTTATGGCAACGGTGACAAATATTCTCCCCCTCTCATTTGCAGAGCTGTTTATCATAACCGTCCCCATTACCGCTTTCTTTTTGATAAGATTTTGCGTTAAAAAATTCGGCCGAACCTGGCGCGACGTGGGTAAATTTTTATTGATTATCCTATCCGTCGCATCCCTTTTGTTCGGATTTTTCATTTGCGCCTTCGGTATCGGCTACTATTCAAGCACGCTTGATAAAAAGCTCGACCTCGAAAAGAAAGCCGTTAGCGCAGAGGAGCTTGCAAAAACGGCTGATTGGCTCATTGAAAAGGTAAATGAGGAAATTGATAACGTCGAATTTGAAGAAAAAAGCTCCTCAGTTTCACCTCACAAATTAAGAGAAATGAATAATATTTTGCTTGATTCCTATAGCAAATTGAGTGATAAATATGACTTCTTGCCCCGCCTTAAGTCCTTCGTTAAGCCCATTATGCTGAGCAAGCCGATGACCTATACGCACATTTCAGGCGTTTATACCTTCTTTACGGGCGAAGCGAACGTAAACACCAACTGCCCCGATTACTGTATGCCCTATACCGCCGCGCACGAGCTTGCACATCAACGTGGAATTGCACGCGAGGACGAGGCAAATTTCGTCGCCTTTCTCGTTTGCTCAGAAAGTGATGATGCCTATATCAGATATTGCGGCTATCTCAACCTTTGCGAATACGTTCTTAACGCGCTCTACGGCGCAAATCAAAAGCTTTGGGAGGAAACCTACCAAAAGCTCGACGATCGCGCTATATACGAAATGATAGCATATAATCAATTTTATGAAAAATACCAGGATAATGTTGTCGGTGAAATAAGCGGCGCGATAAACGACGCCTATTTGCAGGCAAACGGCACCGAGGGAACGCGCAGCTACGGCCTCGTCGTTGACCTCGCAGTTGCCTACTTTCACGCGGAAATAGAGAATTGAATATTATGTTAGAAAGTTACAAAGATAAAAAGTTAGAAAGTAAAGAATTATCTTCTTTTTCGAGAAAAAGAAGCAAAAAGCTTTTAATCGCGGGTGTTAATTAATTTCGCGCAAATCGTGTCAACGAGTTGACACATAACGATTTTGCTCATATATTCGCAAAATCTGTGATTTGCTAATAATTGCGTAGCCATTTTGCTATCGAAACGACTATAGTTTAACAAAGTAAATTTTAGAAAACAAATTATCGAAAATTTCCGCTGAATTCAAACACCCAAGCGATTAAAAGTTTTGCGTGCGGGGTTCCCCAAAGCGATATTTATGAGCTTTGGGGGTTCGCGCGATGCTTTTTCAAAAGTGACTTTTTTGCTCTAACTAACTTTTTTCAACTCCCGATAAATCCCAATTTATCTTCCCCCTCAAAAATTCAACAAAAAATTTATCAAATCTCAAAAAAGCTATTCCATTTTTGGCGGTTATATGTTATACTGTATTTAGATAACTAAAATATAACTGCCAATATTTTTTTGGAGGATTACATATGGAGAAAATAATAATCAAGGGTGGCAACAAGCTTTTTGGCGACGTTTACATCAACGGAATGAAAAACGCCGCGCTCCCCATAATATTTGCAACAATTCTCACGGCTAACAAATGTATAATTGAAAATGTTCCCAAGGTAAGCGACATCACTATGTCCTTTGATATTCTTACCTCTATGGGCGCGAAAATAAAATATCTTAACGAAACAACTGTTAAAATTGACACAACCAATCTTGAGGGCGGAGATTCCCCCTTCGACCTCGTATCGCGAATGAGGGGTTCTACATATCTTCTTGGCGCAGAGCTTGCCCGCTATAAAAAGGCAAAGGTTGCATTCCCCGGCGGATGTAATTTCGGCACGCGCCCAATCGATATGCATATCAAGGGCTTTGAAGCGCTTGGCGCAACCGTTTCGCAGGACGAAAACTACGTTTACGCGGAAGCGCCCAACGGTCTTGTTGGAAATCACATCTATTTTGACATCGTTTCAGTTGGCGCAACGGTTAACCTTATGCTTGCCGCAACGCTTGCCGAGGGTCAAACCATTCTTGAAAACGCGGCGCGCGAGCCCCATATAGTTGACCTTGCAAACTTCCTTAACACCTGCGGCGCGGATATTAAGGGCGCAGGTACGGGAATTATAAAAATCAACGGTGTTGAGAAGCTCCACGGATGCGTTTACGATATAATTCCCGATATGATCGAGGCGGGCTCTTATATGTGCGCGGTGGCAGCTACGGGCGGTGAGGTTAACATTAAAAACGTTATCCCAAAGCACCTTGAGATTATATCAACGAAGCTTGTTGAGATGGGTGTTGAAATTGAAACATACGACGATTACCTCAAAGTTCGTTCAACGGGCAAATTAAAGCCCACGAATATTCAAACCCTTCCCTATCCCGGCTTCCCAACGGATATGCACCCGCAGTTTTCAACCCTGCTTGCCATTGCGGACGGTGAAAGCACGGTTTATGAAACCATTTGGAAAAACCGCTTCAAGTACGTTCACGAGCTTGAAAAAATGGGCGCGAGCGTTACGGTTCACGAGCCGTTTGCGGCATTCAAGGGTGTTGAAAAGCTCCACGGCGCGTCTGTTCGCTCCGTTGACCTCCGCGCAGGCGCGGCAATAGTAATTGCAGGTCTTGTGGCAGAAGGCACAACCGAGGTGACGGACATCTTCACCATTGAGCGCGGCTACCTCGACATCGTAGGAAAATTAAAAGAACTCGGCGCAGACATATCCAAGGTCTACATCGACGAAAACGCGTTTGCTTAAATTTAAATCAACATTTACATACAAATATCCCCCAAGCACGCTTGGGGGATAAATTTATATATTTTAATAAATCATTGATCTTGATTTTCTTCGTCTTCTTTAGTGTTGGGAAGATACATATTTTCCTCCATATTCATAATTCATAAAAATTGGTTATTTTTATGGTACTATCATTTGTTCTTTCAAATTCCAATTTTATATAAAAAAAACTTCTAAAGGTATATAGCAAGCTCTTATCCACGGAATATATTACTAACTTTAACGCCACCGCTCCCGAATTTTCATCTATGAACTCAGTGGGTATAGTTATTTTTTCCACATGATTACACTTGAAATAATCATAGCCGTACTCTTTTGTGAATGCTTCTTCTTCAGTTATTTCTTTTACAAACCAATGTCCTTCAATACTTTTAATATCTGTCGTTGATTGGGGAATAACTTCCACCATTTCATCATCACAAAAATATAGAGCAAATGCAATTCTTTGATTTGGCCTAAATTGATATTGTTTTTCTTTAACATTATCCTCTATTTTTCCAAAGACTGATAGTTGGTGAATACCTATTTCCAAATCCAATGTACAATCATCAATTTCAAATATATTTGTATTAGAACCGACAATTAATGCTACAGATTGAGATTCATCTCCTCTTTTTTCATTGTTACGGACATAATTATAATTGCTACTACATCCTACTAAATTTAGTGTTCCAGCCACCAAAATCACAACAAGCATCAACCTCGCAACGAGCTTAGTTTTGTTAAGTTTAAGATTTGTGTTTTTCATAGTCCAAATCTCCTTTCATTATTTTATTTGTTTTATTCATTTTAACACATTTTAACGTATTGTGTCAATACGGTTTAGGTCGAAGCTAATAGCGGTGAAAGGCAAATCAATGTGCTTTCAAATTTTGATTTATCGGGGAGTTAAAGTTAGTTTAAATTAGGATTTTTTCGTTCTTTTTGAAAAAAGAACCAAAAACTTTTTAAACGTGGGAATAAATTAAAGCCGCGCAAATTGTGTCAACGAGTTGACACTAATGATTTTTCTCGGTGTGGCAGGCACC
>JAFVRQ010000080.1 GCA_017504245.1 Clostridia bacterium
ATCAAACACCACATAACGATTTTGCTCATACATTCGCAAAATCTGTGATTTGCTAATAAGTGCATATCCGCGAGGTTATCAAAATAGCATTGTATGTACAAAAATATCAAACATATCAACGCGGGACGTGTGACGTCGCCGTCCCCTACGAATTAGTGCGTAGCCACATTGCTATCAAAACGGCAACGCATTAACAAAGTAAATTTTAGAAAATCACTATGTAAATAGTGGTTTTCGTAGTTTTGGAAGTGCGGTACCATCCGTCGTGCTCGCGCGTAAGGATGGTATCGTGCTTTCAAAACCGATAATTCGTTTACGAATTATCGAAAATTTACGTCAAATCAGCAGAAACCCACTGATAAAAGTTTTTGCTAAGCTTTTTTCAAAAAGCGAAAATTTTTACTTTGTAACTTTTTACACTTTTATTTTATCATATTTTGAGCAAATTATAAACAGGAGAATTGAAATTTTTAAGAAAAAATTAGCAGAAATTCTCTTGGGAGGTAAAAAACGATATGAAAAATATAAAAATGGGGCGAAAGGTTGCGGTTTTGGGGCTTTTTTTCGTAATTTTGGCTCTTTTGGTTTTCGGGGTTTACAACGCGGCAATTCCAAAAACCGTTTCGTGCTTTTCGGGTGACGAGATTCCGAGTTATCTTGGCGCGACCTTTGAGGCCGACTCGCTTACGACCTCGACAAGTGGTGAGATGCGCGGTCAGTACAAGCTTTTTGGGGCAATTCCCGTTAAAAGCGTAACGGTTTCGCGAATTGAGGACGTAAAGGTTTACGTTGGCGGTGTTCCCTTCGGTATAAAATTTATGACTGAGGGCGTGAGTGTGGTCGGCTTTGAGGATGAAATCTCAAATCCTGCCTACAAGGCGGGGTTGCGTCTTTACGACACTATCATTAAAATAAACGGAAAGAAAATTTCGGGCAACGCGGACGTCAGCGAGGCACTTTCGGGCGGTGGCGAGGTCAATCTCACCTTTTTGCGCGCAGGTAAGGAAATGACCATTAAATTTAAGCCGAAATATTCCGAAAGCGATAAGAAATACACCCTTGGCGTTTGGCTCAAGGACAGCGGCGCGGGCATCGGCACGCTCACCTACGTGCTTGAGGACGGTACGTTTGGCGGTCTTGGGCACGGAATTTGCGACGGTGAGACGGGCGAGCTTGTTCCAATCACGAGCGGCAGCGTGCTCGGCGTTACCTTGAACGGCATCGTAAAGGGCAAAAAGGGTGAGCCGGGTGAGCTCAAGGGCTATTTTAACTCGTCGAAGGTCGGCGCGATTTATAAAAATTCCGAGGTCGGAGTTTTCGGCGCTCTTGCGGAAATTCCCGAATCAATCAAGGGCAAAACCTATTCAATCGGTCTTAAAGGTGAGTTGAAGGAGGGCAAGGCGACTGTTCTCTGCACTCTTGACGATAACGTAAGGCGAGAATATAGCATTGAAATTTCAGGCATCAATCGCAACGCGGACGGAAACAAGTGCTTCAACATCAAAATCACCGACGAGCGACTGATTAACGCGACGGGCGGTATCGTTCAGGGTATGAGTGGCTCTCCTATCATTCAAAACGGCAAGCTCGTTGGCGCGGTGACGCACGTTCTTATTAACGATCCCTGCGCGGGATACGGCATTTTCATTGAAAATATGCTCCGCCAAAGCGTTAAAGAGGAAAAAGCGGCGTGAAAAATTAACACCCGATTTTTGAAATCGGGTGTTTTGTCTTATTTAAAAGTAATGCTAAAAGAACTGCGTCAAAAGCGAAAAATATCACAGTTAAAGCTCGCTCTTGACTTAAATATGAATCAAAACAGCATCAGCAGATACGAAAATATGGAGCGCGAGGCGGATTATGAAATCCTCATCAAATTTGCCGATTATTTTAACGTTTCCATTGACTATCTGCTCGGAAGAGAAAAAGAAAATAATTAAAAGACCTTTATGTTTTGGAAAACACAAAGGTCTTTTTGTTTTTATATTAAATTAGAAGCTTGTAAGACCGCTGTCTGCAGTAACTACAGCGCCGTTTACAACCGCTGCTGCATCACTTGCAAGGAAGAGAGCAACGTCAGCGATTTCAATCGCTTCTGCGCTTCTTACACCGAAGTTCATAGCAAGCATTGCGTTCTGGATACCCTTCTGGTCAGCTGTTGCGAAGATTGAGGGGTCAGCCATTTCTGTGTTGATACCGCCGGGACAGATGGCATTGCAACGGATCTTGTTGTTGCGGTATGTGAATGCGGTATTCTTTGTAAGACCGATAACCGCGTGCTTAGCCATTGTGTAAGCGCATCCGCTCTTACCGCCGCAAAGACCTGCGATGGAAGCGATGTTTACGATGTTACCGCCGTTTTCGTTTTCAAGGAATACTCTAACTGCTTTTCTCGTTGCCCAAGCAGGACCGTAAACGTCAACCTTCATCAGACGCTCCATAAGCTCTGTATCGAGGTTTTCAGCAGGCGCGAAGTTATCCATAAGACCTGCGTTGTTAACGAGAACGTCGAACTTGCCGAACTTTTCGATTGCAAAGTCGATCATCTTTTCGTTTGTTTCTTCAAGAGAAATGTCGCCTGCGTAAGCAACGATTTCACCTGCGAGCTCCTTGCTCTGTTCTTCAAGAGCTGCAAGACGCTCTGCTCTTCTTGCTACTGCAACAACCTTTGCGCCCTCTTTAGCGAAACGGAGAGCAACCTCTCTGCCAACGCCGCTTGACGCGCCTGTTACAACTACAACCTTGTTTTCTAATCTCATTTTATTTTCCTCCAATAACTAATATTATTTTAATGAGCGTATGTATTATATCACATTGTTAAATATTTGTCAATATGTTTTTTGTTGTTTTGGGTGTTTTTGGGTGCGTACTCCTTTGCTATGGATTCCGCATAAATTTTGTCTGTGTTCATTATTTAATCTCCTTTTTTTGTTTTTGTAGCTTAATTTTATCACCAAAAAAGAAGAATTTGAACAACAAGATTTTAGGAAAATGTGGAGTTTGGGGAGTTTTATTATTGTATCATAAGTTTATTAGTTTTTTTAAGTGAAATATTCGGCGTTGCCGAATGTGAAATAATCTGTTTCACACATTGTAAAATATTGCTCCTTTGTCGCAATGTGAAATGAAATTTGCCCGCATTCGCGTCAGCGAATATTTCACGCGCCGCAGGCGTATTTCACAGCGAAGCTATTTCACTTGCCCGCAGGGCAAATTTCGTTGAAAAAAGCACACATCGTCTTTGTAGCCAAATGTGTGCTTTTTTCTGGCCCGCCCTGAGGGATTTGAACCCACGACCAACGGAATCGGAATCCGGTACTCTATCCGGACTGAGCTAAAGGTGCATATGTCGGTAAAACTACCGAC
>JAFVRQ010000081.1 GCA_017504245.1 Clostridia bacterium
CTTCCCCGCTGGGGACGGCATAGATAAATCCCAATTTGTCTACGTGAAAAAAGGCAGAAAAACGGCGGGGATAAATCCTCGCCGTTATTTATTCAATTATTCACCCGTGTAGCCCCAAACGACGGGTCTGTTTGAAAGATTCCACAAAGAATCCCATCCACTTAGCTTTTCTTCAACTTCACAATAAATAGTGAGAGAAGTGCAGCCATCAAACGCTTGTCCCCCAATTCTTTCAACCGAAGCAGGAATTATTATACTTTCAAGTGAAGTACAACCTTTAAATGCTTGCCAACCAATGTACTTTACTGTATGGGGAATGGTTATATTTGAAAGCGATGTGCAATTTTCAAATGCCCATCCACCAATTTCAGTAACAGTATCGGGAATTATTATAGTTTCAAGTGAACTACAATTTCTAAATGCACCACTACCAATATTTGTAATTGTATCGGGAATTATTATTGTTTTAAGTGCTGTACAAGAAATAAATGCATAATCGCTAATATATGTCATAGACTCTGGAATTGATATGGTTGTAAGAGCTGTGCAGTTTGAAAACGCTCCGTATGCGATTGTTTTTGTGCCTTCCGGTATATTATACGTTGTTATGGTTCTATCTTGATATGATATTAGTGCAGAATATGGATTCTCTTCGTTCCCAAGATAAAGACCATTATCATATTCATTATATTGGAGAGAACTACAACCATTGAATACATTTGCACCAATGCATTCAACAGATTCAGGTATCGTTATACTCGTGAGCGATTTACAATATGCGAACACCCAGTTTCCTATGTAGGTAACCGAATCTGGTATTACAACGCTTGTAATTGCAGTACCATAAAATGCTGAACCTCCTATGTTTTTGACAGAGTCAGGTATAGTTACATTTTTAAGTGAATTGCACCCAGAGAATGCCCCTGCACCAATATATTCAATTGTATCTGGCATCTTTATGCTTACGATAAATTCGCAATCCTTAAATCCACTCTCAAATAGTTGTGTTACTGGCAATCCGTTATACACCTCAGGAATAATAATATTTGTGTCTGTACATTCACCTATAGCAACCGCATAACTCTTTTCGTCAGAATTAAGAACAAACCTCAGTCCTTCTGATGCTACTACGGGCAACATAGGTATTGTTTCAGTTTTCAAAACATCGTAACAAACG
Organism: Clostridia bacterium; assembly: GCA_017504245.1. Taxonomy (GTDB): domain Bacteria; phylum Bacillota; class Clostridia; order Oscillospirales; family CAG-272; genus RGIG4608. Next base: position 1,178 of record JAFVRQ010000081.1, read on the forward strand.
GTACATTCTATATGCTTTGAGCCCTCTTCACTTGTTGTTGCCTCTTTATCGACTATCCAATCACTTTCGGTATGTCCAAGAGCATCAACAATCTCTTGTTTAATCAATATTTCTTCACACTCACTACAATGCTGACCTTCTGTAAGTCCTGTTTTCGTGCAAGTAGGTGCAACGGCAGGATCAATAACTATTGTGTGAGTGTGATCGTCTACGGGTGGATCAACAGGTAATATGTGTTCCATTTTAGTAGTGGTGATTGCTGTGGTGCTTTGCTTAATTATAATAACAATATCTTCACACGAAGCAAGAGTAATACCGCTAATTATCACAAGCAAAAGCAACAAAATACTAATCGTCTTTTTCATTTTCTTTCTCCTTTTATTAATAAAAAATGGTGCATTCAACAAGAGAATGCACCCAAAAATGCAAACTCCTATTGCTGCGAAACAAATCTTAAGCAAATCAGAAAGTATCCTTTTAATTCACCAAGCGGAATTTGCACTTTTATCAAATATCTTACTTGATGAACGCAAAAAGGTAGAGTACCCCCACTAAAAAAATACTCCTGAATATACTTATTAGATTTGTTTCGCATTCTAATTGTAACACAAATCGCATATGTTTGTCAATAGCTTTATATAAATTCATATCCCCCGCGTGCTTCGCATATACTTTACAAAAACGAAGGTAGGACAAACAATGACGAGGTTGAGGCGGTATTTGGCGAACGGATTTTTGATGACGTGTGTGGCGTTGACTTTAAGGGGGCTTGGGGTGGCGTTTAACGCGTACATTTCGCGGAAAATCGGGGCGGAGGCGTTGGGACTTTACACGCTTTTGGGGAGCGTTTATTCGTTCGCCTTAACCCTTGCGCTTTCGGGTATAAATCTGACCGCCACGCGCCTCGTTTCCGATGCGATTGGTGAAAAAAATCCCGAAAAGGCGCGCGTTTCGATGAAAAAATGCGTGTGTTATTCCCTTTTCTTCGGTATTCTTTCGGCTTCTCTTTTGCTCGCTTTCGCAAAGCCGCTGTCCGTTCGCGCATTGAAGGACACGCGCGTTATAAAGCCGCTTCGTTTGTGTGCGGCAACTCTGCCCCTGATCTCCCTTACCGCCTGCTTCAACGGTTATTTCACCGCCGTTCGCAGAGTTTACAAAAATGCGATAACGCAGATTGGCGAGCAGCTCGCGCGCATCGTTTTTTGCGTTGCTCTGCTCGACCTCTTTTTCGGGCGCGATATGGAATCGTGTTGTGTGGCACTTGTGCTTGGCGGCGCGCTTTCGGAGATGCTCTCTTTTTCAATCTCTCTGGTTTTTTACGTTTTTGAACGCAAATCCGTAGGGGACGGCGCCTTCGACGTCCCAAACCAATCCGTAGAGGACGGCACCTTCGACGTCCCGCAAAAAATCAACGAACGAAAAATCACCCGAAAAATGCTCGGAATTGCTCTCCCGCTCGCTTTTTCAACCTATTTTCGCTCGGCTTTACTCACTATTGAGCATATTTTAATACCAATCGGTATTCAAAAAAGCGGCTCGAATCGGGCGCAATCGTTGGTAGCATACGGAACGCTTCAAAGTATGGTTATGCCCCTCGTTCTCTTCCCCTCGGCAATCATTCACTCGTTCTCCGGGTTGCTTGTGCCAGAGCTTGCGGAATTGAAAATTCAAAACAACAAAACGGAAATAAAATACGTGGCGGGGCGCGTTTGCCATATCGCGCTCGCGTTTGCTATTGGCGTTTCGGGCATTATGATTTTTTTCGCTGACGAGCTCGGGCAAGGAATTTACGGCTCGGCTGACGCGGGGCAATATATTCGCTTCGTTGCTCACATAGTGCCGATAATGTATCTCGACACCACGGTTGACAATATGCTAAAGGGTCTTGGCGAGCATCTTTACACGATGGCAATAAACATCACCGATACTCTTTGCTCGCTTGTGATGGTGTGGATTCTCATTCCCAAAATGGGAATTTACGGCTACATAACGCTAATTATCGTTAGTGAGATTTTCAATTCGAGCGCGAGTATATTAAAGCTTGTCAAGGTCACAAAAATGCGCTTTAGAGTGGCAAAATGGTTTGTTTTGCCCGTGATTTCGATATTTTTAAGCACGTGGGCGGTGGGGCTTCTGCGTGAATTCACAGCGATTTCGACCCTGCCCGCGATTTTGCTTGCCACCCTTCTCTATTTCACACTTTTGAGAGTCACGCGCGCCATTGGAAAAGAGGAAATCTCTTGGGCAAAAGCGGTGTTCAAATTTTGATTTGTTGGGAAGTTAAAGTTAGTTTAAGTAAGGATTTTTTTCGTTCTTTTTTAAAAAAGAACCAAAAACTTTTTAAATGTGGGTATTAATTAAATCTCGCGCAAATCGTGATGTTTGATTTTGCTCAAACATCACATAACGATTTTTAAGGCATTTTAACGGGCGCCTTAAAAATCTATGATTTGCTACTCTGCACGTAGTCATTTTGCTATCAAAAACTCTATGTGCAGAGTAGCAAAGCGCGGTTTGTGCGAAATATGTGGGATTAGCACAAACTATACGGCGACTGGGCAAAGCGTGATAAAAGTTTTTCGGGGTGTGGGGCGGTTTTTCAAAAAAGCCCCACGTTTTTACTTTGTAACTTCTCCCCGCTAAATCTCAATTTATCTAACAAAAAATGTCCGCGGGTGCGGACATTTTTTGTTTACAGCTCTATTTTCTCGGGGAATGCTTCTTTTCTCATTATTCCCCACATTTTGTCGATATATGAGAGTGTGTAAAAGTTTTCGTAATAGTGGTAATAGAACGCGCCCTTGAGGGTCATTTCGTAAATACCGTTTTTCTCCTTGACAAAGCCCAAAAGCTTTGCAACGAAAAGCTCAAAGCCATACATTCTTTTTAAGGATTTGCCAAAGAATTTTTCAAAATCCCTCTCGTCAACTTTTGTGCTATACGCCGTCCAGAAGAGCCAATATATCATTCTTTGCCGCTTGATAAATCTTGTGGTGAGAGAGGTTGGGAGCTTTTCTTCATCAATTCTCTTGCAATATTCTTCAACATTGAAGGTATTTATCTTAAATTGATTTCTCAAAAGAGTTGTTGCGGAGCAGCCGAAACCAAGGAAATTTTCGCGCGTCATTGAGGAATACTCTGCCCTATCGCGAGAGAATGTCCAAATAGAATTGCGCGAATATCCCTTTGAATAGCAATATTTCGTTATTTCGTCAAGCAGCTTTCTTTTTTTCTTTTTCGGCATTGCCTTGACGGGACTTTTTGTGAACGTGAAATCAATAAATGGATAAATTGCAACGTGATTTGCGCCAAGTGAAAACGCTTTATCTATATCATTTTTCAAATCGTCGTAGGTCTGCTCTGGAAGAGCAAAAATCAAATCCATTGACACGGTTTCAAAGGGTACTTCGGTGAGGGCTTTAGATATTGCTTCTGTATCTACACTCTTTCTGCCGAGTATTTTTTGATATTTATCGCCAAAGGATTGAATTCCTATACTTATTTTAGTTACTCCCGCGTTTTTCAGAGCGGTCAGTGTTTCAACGTTCACGTTATCGGGGTGGAGCTCAAGTCCCACTCCCTCGGTGATAACAAAATGCTCTTTAAGTGCTGATATTATTTCAGCAATTCTATCCACCGCAAGAGCGGGCGTACCACCCCCGAAATATAAGCTCGTAACGGTTTTTTTGCCCTCATACTGCGAGCCGACAAGGTGAATCTCGCAAATCAGCGCGTCTATGTATTTATTGCAAAGCTCTATGTCATATTTAACCTTACAATAGGGGCAAAAATTACAAATGCTCTTGCAAAAAGGAATATGAACGTAAAGTCCGAGTCCCTCACATTCCGCAAAGGGCAAGCTTTGATCGTATTCATTTTTAAATTCAAAGGGCTTGACGGTTCTCGTTAGCCACATTCTCGTTAAATCCGTGATTACGCTCATAGCTTTCTCCTAAATGTATTTTAAGTAAGTGCGAAGCATTTCAAAAATGATTTTTATGTTTCCACGGAACAAAAGCGTATATTCCGCAACGAAGAAATATCCGCATTCCGAGCAAAGATCGGGCACGTCGATACATCTTCCGCAGGTGGAAATTTTGCCGTTTTCTATGACCACACATTGATGGCAGGGCGTTGGAAAGCTGTTATTTATAAGATACGGGAACGCACTTTTAAGATTAAACACCGGCGCACCCTCCTTCATCATCTGCTCGATTGTTTCGCAGCATTTTTGCTTATCCTCCCGAGTGAGCGCCAATTCTCTTGTGTCGGGATAGGGCGTGTGAAAATTGAATGAAACCGCTTTTACGTTTTTCGTATCGCGCGCGGTACGGCAAACGTGTGCCACAGAGTCCTTGTTGATTTGATTTATCGCCATATAGAAGCAGATGTTTTCTGCCGTTGCATTGGCAATATTATTCATAATCGTATCGTATGTATTGCCGCGAATTTCGTTGTGATGCTCCCTATCTCCGTCAAGACTCAACAAAATCAAATCGGCTTCGGGCAGGTCGATGGGATAAGTTCCGTTTGTAACTACGTTTACGATAAGAAATCCCATTTCCTTTGCTTCAATCACAAGGTCGCGCAGGGTCTTTTCTCCGTCACGCCAAAGGAACGTTTCGCCGCCGCAGAAGAATAAAATCCTGATTCCCATATCGTAGAGCTGTTGCATCTCGCGTTTCACCTGCTCATAGGGGTGGACTACGGCGGTTATGTTGTTTACCGAGCAGTGCTTACAATGTAAATTGCACTTATCGGTGACGATAACCGTTCCCAAAATAGGCAGCTTTTTTCTGAAAAGTATGGTTTTAACGCCAAACGTGGCAAAATGAACGAAGGATGAAATTTTCATAGCGGGTCTCCTTTTGTTTTATGTAAATATTTTATCATATCGAATTGAAAGTGTCAATACACAAATAGATAAATTGGGGTTTATCGGGATGTTGAAAAAGTTAGTTAAAGTTAAGATCGCCTACGCGGCGGGCGCCCACTTTTGAAAAAAGTGGGTCAAAACCATCGCTTGGTGTGTTCAGATTATGCGTAAATTTTCGATAATTTGTTCAAAAACAAATTATCGGTTTTGAAAGCACGATACCATCCTTACGCGCGAGCACGACGGATGGTACCGCACTTCCAAAACTACGAAAACCACTATTTCATAGTGTTTTTCTAAAATTTACTTTGTTAAGCTATAGCCGTTTGATAACGAA
>JAFVRQ010000082.1 GCA_017504245.1 Clostridia bacterium
CATAATCTGAACACACCAAGCGATTGTTTTGACCCACTTTTTTCAAAAGTGGGCGCCCGCCGCGTAGGCGATCTTAACTTTAACTAACTTTTTCATCTCACCGATAAATCCCAATTTCACAACATAATCGCATAGCGAATTGAAGTTCAAGCTTATAGTTTATACAAAAAACACAATAAACCCGAACCTTGCGGTTCGGGTTTATTGTGTTTGGTGCACCAAAAAGGACTTGAACCTTCACGTCGGGGACACCAGATCCTAAGTCTGGCGCGTCTGCCAATTCCGCCATTGGTGCATATTGAGGAGCAAACCCTTGCCCCTCGAATATTTTTATTAGTTATGTGCTGCGAGCCAAGCTTCAGCGTTTGCCTTGCTCATTCTCTTGATTGTCTCTGTGGGGTAAACGGAGTCAGCACCGCCGTTGCCATAGAGATAGTAGTTGCCCTTTGCAGTTACGAAAAGAATCTCCTCATAACCTGCGGAATCACCATAGTAACCAAAAGTAACCTTCTTAACGAGAGTATCTACTTCTGTATCGTATGTAACCTTGCAAATTACCTTATTCATCGCAAATCTCCTTTATAGATTTTATTTTTACTCATACATTATATACTTTTTTATGCGTTTTGTCAAAGGATTTTTAAGAGATTTTTGCATTTCTCCCCCTTGTACAAAAAGTATAAACTCTATATATATTTATTGTGTAAAATAACGAAACAAATGACAAATTATAACAATTTTAATAAACGGTTATTGTTCAAAATATTCAACAATTTTCATAGCAACGTCCTGAATATCGTTATCATTATCACTTTCAATAACAAGGTCCGCATACTTCTCATAAAGCGGTGTGCGAATATCGTAAATATCGCGTAGGGTCTGCACCTCCTCAAAGATAACGCCTCGACGCTTTAAGCTTTTCAATCTCTTTTCAAGAGTTTCGTACGAAACCTTTATGTAAACCACGGTTGATGTTTTTTTGAGATGTTCCATAGCTTCCTTGCCGAAAATCGCGCTTCCACCCGTAGAAATCACCGAATTGTGTACGTTAAGATTTGCAAGAGTATCATTTTCAAGCTTCAAAAATCCCTCGTTACCAATCTCATCTATAATTTTGTGAAGTCGCTTTCCCTCTCGATTTTGAATAAGCAAATCCGCATCAATAAAGGTCTTGCAAAGCAGCTTCGCAACAACAACACCAACAGTACTCTTACCTGCACCGGGCATTCCAATAAAGGTTATATTGCTTTCAAACATTATTTGCCTTCCTTCCCATCTCACAAAGGTGAGATATAGGACATTCATTACATTTAGGAGAACGCGCCGAGCAAACGTCACGTCCAAATTGAACTATTCTATGGCAAAGATCACTCTGCTCGTCGGGTTCAACAAGCTCGCTCATAATAATTTCAACCTTGTGCGGATCCTTCAGCTTTTGAGGATACATTCCAAATCTTCCGCAAATTCTTATCATATGCGTATCCGCAACGATAGCGGGCTTGTGAAAAATATCTCCAAGCAAAAGATTTGCAATCTTTCTGCCAACACCCGGGAATTTCAAAAGCTCGTCCATATCGTCGGGCAACTCGCCATTATACTCATCTATAAGCATCGCGCAAGCATCCTTAATGCTCTGCGCCTTTGTTCTGAAAAGTCCGCAGGGGCGAATGATTTCCTCAATTTCCCCGTAGCTTGCCCTTGCCAATGCTTCGCAGGTAGGATATTTTGCAAACAATTCCTTGCAAACGATATTCACGCGCGCGTCCGTGCATTGTGCCGAAAGTCGCCCCATAACGAGCAGCTTCCAAGGTTCTCCTTCAAATTCAAGAGCGCACACAGCATCGGGATATATCTTTTTAAGCTCCTCGATAATTAGTGCAATTCTTTCTCTTTTCTCTTTTTTAGTCATATTATTCTACCGTATATGATTTAATTATCATCACTCTGCTTAAAGAATCAAAATCAACCGAGGGCTCAACAGTCGCAATAACCGAGCGGCTCGCATCGTCAAGCTGAACCTCGAAAACTGTGCCAATTTTAATACCATAGGGATAAATGCTTCCCTTTCCGCTACTTATAATCGTATCACCAACAGCAATATCCGAAGCATCCGAAAAGCCCGTTGTGTAAAGAAAACGGCAATTTCCATCGTAATAACCCTCAATAATTCCAACCATAGCAGAGCGCTCAACGAGAGCGCCCGCGGATGACGAAGCATCGGAAATACAAACAACCTCGCAAGTATTGAGTCCAACCTCGGTAATGTGCCCAACAAGACCCTCTCCGGCAATAACGACCATTCCTGCCTCAATTCCGTAAAGCGAGCCCTTGTTCAATGTTAACGTGCGATGTGAAGCACCCGAATTCTTACCGATAATTATGGCATCTGTAAGGTCAAAGGAAAGATTTTGATTTTTGATGTCAAGGAAATCGCGAAGCCAAGCATTCTCCTCTCTTAGCACCTCAAGATCAGCTTGTAGCTTTTTCAACTCCTCATTTTCCTTGCGCAATTCTTCATTTTCTTTGGAAATACGGTCAAATTCCGTAAAATAATCTATAAAGCCCTGCAATCCGTCAGCACAATAATTGAAAGCGGATCGAAACGGAGTAGAAATAACGTTCAAAGCATCCTTCAAGAACCACGCGTGTCCCGAAGCGGAAAGCACGACGGAAAAAACCGTCAGGCAAAGAGCCACGGTTAAACATATTAAGAAAAATTTGTTCTTGAAATAACGCATTTTTTACCCCAATTATTACTAAACTAACTTTTTTATGCTTTACTTTCGCGGATGCACACGGTGAGCACCTACGAATTGTTGCGTAGCCACATCGTTATCAAAACGGCTATATGCTAACTTGTAGGGGCGACCTTGGGTCGTCCGCTCCAAACGAAATTTATCTTTGTGATAAACGAGGACTCGCAAAGCGAGCCCCTACGGCTGCGTACCACCAAAGTAAATTTTAGAAAAGCACTATGTAAATAGTGGTTTTTGTAGTTTTGGAAGTTCAATACCGACCGTCGTACTTGTACGTAAGGGCGGTGTTGGACTTTCAAAACCGATAATTTGTAAAAAAACAAATTATCGAAAATTTACGTAAAGTCTGCACTCACCAAGCGATTAAAAGTTTTTTGAGAGTGTGGGAACAATTTTTCAAAAATGTTCCCACGTCCTAATTAACTAACTTATTTCTTACTAATAACTTCCTTCGCCTTCTTAGCGATATTCTCGGCAGTAAGGCCGTAATATTCCATAAGCGCAGGAACTGTGCCGCTTCTTCCGAAGGTGTCCTCAACGCCCACTCTCGCCATAGGAACGGGAGCATTTTCAACCAAAACCTCGGCAACCGCAGAGCCAAGGCCACCGTAAATCGTGTGCTCCTCGGCAGTAACGAGCGCACCCGTTTCACGAGCCGCCTTAACGAGAATATCCTTGTCAATGGGCTTAATCGTGTGAATATTAATGACGCGCGCACTTATTCTCTCTTTTGCAAGAAGCTCGCGCGCCTCAAGACAGGTGCTAACCATAAAGCCCGTACCAACGAGCGTTACGTCAGTACCGTCCGCCATCAAAACACCCTTGCCAAGCTCGAATTTATAATCATCTCCGTTGAGGATGGGAAGCGCGTATCTTCCAAATCGCATATAAACGGGGCCATTGTGAAGGAGTGCCGCCTCAACCGCCGCACGCGCTTCAACCGCATCGCAGGGATTTATAATAACCATTCCCGGAATGGAACGCATAAGCGCAAAATCCTCGTTGCATTGGTGGGTCGCACCGTCCTCACCAACGGAAATACCGCCGTGTGTTGCACCGATTTTCACATTCAAGTGAGGATAACCAATAGAGTTTCTCACCTGCTCAAAAGCACGTCCCGAAGCGAACATAGCGAAAGAGGATGCAAAAACGGGCTTGCCCGTTGAAGCGATACCTGCCGCAACGCTCATCATATTGCCCTCTGCAATACCGCAGTCAAAAAATCTTTCGGGATACTGTTTTTTGAAAATTCCCGTCTTCGTAGCTGCCGCAAGGTCTGCGTCAAGCACCACGAAATCATATTTTGGAGCAAGCTCACAAAGTGCGTTTCCGTAAGCTTCTCTCGTTGCTATTTTCTTAACGTCTGCCATTGTTTTGCCCCTCCTTAAATATATCTTGTCTTAAGCTCGGCAATCGCCTGTGCGTGCTGCTCATCATTTGGAGCCGCGCCGTGCCAGTTAACCGAGTTTTCCATAAATGAAACGTTCTTGCCCTTAGTGGTTTTTGCAATAATTACTGTGGGCTGACCCTTAACACTCTCAGCTTCACCCAAAGCCGCCTCAATTTCATTGAAATCGTGACCGTCAATGGTGATAACGTGGAATCCAAACGCCTCAAATTTCTTATCGTGAGGAGTGGGATTCATAACCTCTGTGATAGGGCCGTCAATCTGCAATCCATTCAAATCAAGAATAACGCAAAGATTGTCGAGCTTGTAGTGAGAAGCAAACATAGCCGCCTCCCAAACCTGACCCTCCTCACTTTCACCGTCACCGATGATTGTGTAAACGCGATAGTCCTTGCCGTCAATCTTGCCCGCAAGAGCCATTCCACACGCGGTGGAAATTCCAAGTCCCAAAGAACCGGTAGTCATATCCACACCGGGAACCTTGTTCATATCGGGATGACCCTGCAAATATGAATCAATCTTACGCAAGGTAAGAAGATCTTCCACGGGGAAAAATCCGCGGTGCGCCAAGGTCGCATAAAGACCGGGAGCCGTGTGTCCCTTTGAAAGAACAAATCTGTCACGGTTCTCCATCTTCGGATTTTCGGGATCAATGTTCATCTTTTCAAAATATAAATACGTCAAAATATCCGCAATTGAAAGCGAGCCACCCGGGTGACCGCACTTCGCCGCGTGCGTAGCATCAATAATGCCAATTCTGACGTCGTTAGCAATGTTTTTCAGTTCCTTGATTCTTGCTTCGTTCATATTTCCCTCACAAAAACTTATTTAAGGTATATAATACCTCATTTTATATGATTATTATACCCTAAACACCCCCAAGATGTCAAGTAATATGAGCTAAAATCTTGATTTTAATCAACCCAATTTGTAGGGGAGGATATTATCCTCCCGCAAATCCGCACAAACTCTGTAGGGGACGGCGACATCACACGTCCCACAAATCCGTGCCATCTCCATAGGTCACCGCGTGAGTCCGCATTGGTGTGCTTGTTATTTCAACGTAGGGGAGCACTCCGTGCGCCCGCAAATCCGCACAAACTCTATAGGGAGGGGTCTTCCCTCCCGCGAAATATACACAAATCCGTAGGGGACGACAGCATCACACGTCCCGCACATACCATTTAATAAGGTATCATCTCAATCATTACCCTCGGGGGTACGGCGAGGGTCCATATGAATTATCGGGGAGTGGTGGGGGTTAGCGGGATGGTAATGCAGGCGGATTGCTCCCGCCGTTGTGAACAAAAGGAGCACTCATATGAATGCTCCTTTAAATCATTTGTTTACATATTAATAATATATAATTGTGCCGTCTTTTGCAATTTCACCGTCGGTGCAGTAGATTGTATATTCTCCCGTATTATTGTTCCAATAATTAGACTTTTCAATATCATTCCACTGCTCAACCGCTCCTTCAAAAGTTATGCTTGTAAGGAATTTACAGTAATTGAATGCTTGATCACCAATACTTTTTACTGAATCGCCCATCTCTATGCTTGTAAGGGAGGTGCAACCAGTGAATGCTAATGCACCAATATTCGTTACTGAATCGGGTATCTTTATGCTTGTAAGAGATGTGCAAACAGCAAAGGCATATCCACCAATATTTGTTACTGAATCGGGTATCTCTATGTTTGTGAGCGATGAGCAACCAGCGAATGCATGCCAACCAATACTTGTTACCGAATCGGGTATTGTAAATGACGTTGCTTCTTTTCCTATTGCATACTGTATTAATGTTTTTCCATCTTTGGTATAAAGATTTCCATCTATAGATTTATAATTTTCATTATTTTCATCAACCTCTATATTTATCAGCAATGTGCAACCATTGAATGTTTGATTTTCAATCCTTGTTACTGAATCGCCTATCTCTATGCTTGCAAGGGAGGTGCAACCGGTGAATGCATATCCACCAATACTTGTTACTGAATCTGGTATTTCTATGTTTGTGAGCGATAAGCAACCAGCGAATGCATTAGAACCAATCCGTGTTACTGAATCACCTATCTCTATGCTTGCAAGGGAGGTGCAACCGGTGAATGCATATCCACCAATACTTGTTACTGAATCGGGTATTGTAAATGATGTTGCTTCTTTTCCTATTGCATACCATATTAATATTTCTCCATCTTTTGTAAAAAGATTTCCGTCTAGAGATTTATAATACTGATTATTTGCATCTACCACTATGCTTGTAATAGATGTACAATTATCAAATGCACGAGAATCAATACTAGTTACTGAATCGGGTATATCTATGCTTGTAAGGGATGTACAATCAGAAAATGCTCTATCACCAATACTTGTTACCGAATCGGGTATCTTTATACTTGTAAGAGATTTGCAACCAACGAATGCATGTCCACCAATATTTGTTACTGAATCTCCTATCTCTACGCTCGTAAGGGATGAGCAACCAGCGAATGCATGTCCACCAATATTTGTTACTGAATCTCCTATTTCTACGCTTGTAAGGGATGAGCAATTAGTGAATGCCCCATCAATACTCGTTACTGAATCGGGTATTTCTATGTTTGTGAGCGATGAGCAACCAAAGAATGCATGTCCACCAATATTTGTTACTGAATCGGGTATCTTTATGCTTATAAGAGATTTGCAATTATAGAATGCGTATTCACCAATACTTGTTACTGAATCTGGTATTTCTATGTTTGTGAGCGATGAGCAAACAAAGAATGCATGTCCACCAATATTTGTTACTGAATCGGGTATCTTTATGCTTATAAGAGATTGGCAATTATAGAATGCGTATTCACCAATACTTGTTACTGAATCGGGTATTTCTATGTTTGTGAGCGATGAGCAACCAGCGAATGCATATCCACCAATACTTATAACGGGGAAGCCCTCATAGGTATTGGGAATAGCAATATCAGTATCAGTACAAGTACCAATACCTGTTACTGAATAACTTTCACCATCATTATTGAGAGTAAATTCAAGTCCTTCATCCGCAGGAGAATCAATTGGAGGTTCTTGATTTGTAGTAGCTGTTGTGGACGTTGTCGTGATTGTTGGTTTCGTTGTTTTAATAGGTGCTGTGGTCGTCTGTGTTGTAATCGTCGTAGTTATTTGACCTTCACCTAAACACGAAACAAGTGTAGCCATCAAAATAATAACAACAAGCAAAATTGATAAAACTTTTTTCATAATCTTTCCTTTCTACATAAGCCCGTCGGCAAATAAAATAAAAAGTGCGCCAACCGAAGCTGACGCACTAAAAAACGCGAGCTCCAATTGTCGCCAAACAAAATTACTTAGTTACACCTTATAAGAGGATGCAGATAAGGGAGCATGCATTTTTATCAAAAAAATAAAAATACACCCTCTTTTAAAAATGTAACTATCTAATTTTGTTTGGCACTATCATTGTAGCACACATTTTCATATTTTGCAATACTTTTTTTATAATTTCTATATAAAACAAAAAAGCACCCGAAAAAATCAGGTGCTTTAAATCTTGCTCCCATGAGCATTGAAAACCGAATAAAGGATTAAGGATTGAGAGTTATTGAAACTCAAGTAAATGTGTAACGCTTGAGACCTTTTTAGGAAGGTTCAAGCCCTCGGGCTATTAGTATCAGTCAGCTAAATACATTACTGCACTTACACCCCTGACCTATCAAACTCGTAGTCTTCAAGTGCCCTTACTTAGTCAAGCTAAGAGGGATATCTAATCTTGAGGTGGGCTTCACGCTTAGATGCCTTCAGCGTTTATCCCGTCCGTACGCGGCTACTCAGCTATGCCCTTGGCAGAACAACTGATGCACCGGAGGTACGTTCGACCCGGTCCTCTCGTAC